>WQXJ01000001.1 GCA_009784895.1 Micrococcales bacterium
AGAAATACTCCGTCAACTAGTACTCGATCCCACCAGGAACTATCAACCACAAGGCTAGACAAAAACGCGGCGAACCCACGTTTCGTGGGTTCACCGGTTTCCTATGTCCCGAGACATCACATTGTGCCCTGGGTGGGATTCGAACCCACACCGTGCCGGGTTTGAGCCGACTGCCTCTGCCAGTTGGGCCACCAGGGCGGTGCCAGCACACTAGGCTACATGCTGTGACTGGTAAAGACGCAAACGGCAAGGACTCGGCTGGCCGCATCGTGGTGGCCGAGGATGAGGCTCTAATCCGCCTGGATGCGGTCGAAACCCTACGCGAAGCCGGGTTTGAGGTAGTTGGCGAAGCGGCCAATGGCGAGGAGGCAGTTCGCCTGACTGAAGAGCTCGAGCCGGACGTGGTCGTCATGGACGTCAAAATGCCGGTAATGGACGGGCTGACCGCGGCCGAAAAGATTCACGCCAAGCGACTCGCGCCCGTGGTCATGCTGACAGCCTTCAGCCAGAAAGAATTGGTCGAGCGGGCGCGTGAAGCCGGTGCCATGGCCTATGTGGTCAAGCCGTTTACTGCGGGCGACCTGCTACCGGCGATTGAGATCGCCCGGGGCCGCTACAGCGAGATCCAAGCCCTCGAAGCTGAGGTTCATGACATCTCCGAACGCCTCGAAACCCGCAAGCGGGTCGAACGGGCCAAGGGCCTTTTGATGGCGAAAATGGATCTGAGCGAACCAGAAGCCTTCCGCTGGATCCAGAAGACCTCGATGAACCGGCGCCTGACCATGCGTGATGTGGCCGACGCGGTTATCGAGCAAATGAGCGACGACGACTGACCGCCTTCTGCCCATCTGCTTGCCTCTCGGACAACCCGATGTCCGTACCAGCCAATAGTCTGGACCGATGACGCAGAAGCTGCTGGTGATTGACGGCCACTCTTGGGCCTTCCGCGCCTTCTACGCCCTGCCGGCGGACAACTTTGCCACCAAAACCGGGCAGGCCACCAATGCCGTCTACGGCTTCGTCACCATGCTGTTGGGCCTATTGAGTCGGCACAGGCCAAGCCATATTGGGGTCGCCTTTGACCGCTCGCGCCACTCCTTCAGAACCGACATTTTCCCTGATTACAAGGCTGGTAGGGGAGAGACTCCTCAGGCTTTCATTGGCCAAGTGCCCCTGATCAAGGAGGTGTTGGACGCAATTGGAATTCGCCACCTTGACCTAGAGGGTTTTGAAGCCGACGACATAATGGCGACTTGGTCCACTAATGGGCGGCAGGCCGGCCTGGAAGTGCTAGTAGCCTCAGGCGACAGGGACACTTTTCAGCTGATCGAGCCGGGCGTGTCCGTGCTCTACCCGCAGTTCCGGTCGAGTGAAATGAGCCAGCTGACCAGGGCCGAGGTAGAGGCCAAGTATGGTGTCACACCTGAGCAGTATCCCGACCTGGCGGCGTTAGTGGGGGAGCAGTCAGACAACCTGCCCGGCGTACCAGGGGTGGGTCCAAAGACTGCCGCCAAATGGATTCAAACCTATGGCTCGCTGGCCGGAATTGAGGCCAACGCGGCCCAGCTAACTGGCAAGGTTGGCCAGTCGTTGCGCGACCACCTGGACCAAGTCCATTGGGTGCGCGAGCTGAACGCCTTGCGCCGTGACCTCGACCTGCCTGTTGGCGTGGCGGAGTTGGTGCCAGGGGAAATCGACCGGCCGTCTTTGGACACGCTGTTCGACGCCCTGGAGTTTGGGCGTTTGCGGGCCCGGGTGCTCCAGGCGGACTATTGGTCGGGGCACGGTGCCGGCCCCACCGAGCCAGAAGAAGACTCGCCGTGGCGCCCTCCCGGCTTGATCAAAGTGGCCCGTGGCCGTTTGGGTGGATTCCTTGCCGGGCCGGCCGATGAGGGTGGCCCGCCTTGGGGCCTGGCGGTCGATGGGCATGTCGGCAAAGGACAAGGCGAAGCGGAGGTGCTGGCACTGGCTCGGCCAGACGGCGCAGCGGTGGTGCTGGGCTTGACCGGACTTGGCCAAGAAGACGAAGTGGCGCTGACCGCCTGGCTGGCCAACCCGAAAGTGCCCAAGGCCCTGCATCAGTCCAAGACGGCTCGGCACCAACTGGCCGGGCGGGGCTGGCAGCTAGAAGGAGTGGTCTTCGACCCGGCTTTGGCAGCCTATTTGTGTCTGCCAGACAGGCGAGGGTTGGATCTGGCCGGCCTGGCGCAACACTATCTGGCGGCAGAACTGGCCGAGGGCCCGGCACAGGGAGCCCAAGGAGCGCTGGACCTTGATGCCGCCGGTGATGAGGCAACCAATGCCGCTGGAGCTCAGCTGGGCGCCCAAGGCCAGGTTTGGGCCAACCGAGCGGCGGCAGCCGCCGCCTTGGCGGTGCCACTGAACGGCCTAATGGCAGCTCAGGCGGCGAGCAGCCTATTCGAGGCGGTCGAAATGCCGCTGGTGCCGGTGCTGGCCCAAATGGAGGCTACCGGCATAGCCGTGGACCGGATGGCGCTGGAGTTACTCCAGGCGGACCTGCAGGCCCGGGCCCTGGCGGCCAAAGACGCGGCCTACCAGGCGCTTGGTGGGCAGGAGGTCAACTTGGCCAGCCCCAAGGCGCTGCAGACAGTGCTGTTTGAGCAGTTGGGCATGCCTAAGACAAAACGCATCAAAACCGGCTATTCGACCAACGCCGCGTCTTTGGCTGAGTTATTCGTCAAGACCGGTCATCCTTTCTTGGAGCACCTACTAGCGCACCGCGATGTCACCAAAATCGGCCAGATGGTCTCTAGCTTGATCGACTCGATTGGCGAGGATGAACGAATCCACACCACCTTTAGCCAAACGGCAGCCGCCACCGGACGCCTGGCCAGCGCCGATCCGAACCTGCAGAACATACCGGTGAGAACCGAAACCGGCCAGCGGGTGCGTGAAGCCTTTGTCGCCGGGGCGGGCTTCGAGGATCTGATGACGGCGGACTACTCGCAGATTGAAATGCGCATTATGGCTCATCTTTCGGGTGACGAAGCCCTGATCGAAGCTTTTCGACAAGGCGAGGACTTACATGCCACCATGGCGGCCACGGTCTTTGCGGTCAAACCGGAGGCGGTTACTTCAGCTCAGCGTTCCCGCATCAAGGCCATGAGCTACGGCCTGGCCTATGGGCTCAGCGCCTACGGCTTGTCACGCCAACTAGGGATAAGCCCTGGTGAGGCCGAGGATCTAATGGATGACTACTTCCGGCGCTTTGGCGGAGTTCGCGACCTGCTGGCCGGGATAGTGGAGCAGGCTCGGCGCAATGGCTACACCGAAACCATTATGGGGCGGCGGCGGTACTTGCCGGATCTGACCAGCACCAATCGTCAGCGCCGCGAGATGGCTGAGCGGGCCGCCTTGAACGCACCTATTCAAGGGTCAGCGGCAGATATCGTCAAAGTGGCGATGCTGCGGGTCGAAGCGGCATTGGACCAACAAGAACTGGCTTCACGCATGCTGCTGCAGGTGCACGATGAACTTGTCTGCGAGGTCGCCACCGGGGAAGCGGCGGCAATGGAGGCGCTGCTAAACCAAGAAATGGGCGCGGCGGCCGAGCTGTCGGTGCCCCTGGCAGTGTCGGTCGGTCGTGGTTCCAACTGGCGCACCGCCGCGCACTAACCTTCGGCCCAGGCCAGGTGGTCGGCATAAGAGCTGGATTGCCAATAGAGCGGCCTGCTGTCGGCACGCTGCCGGCTTGGTGCCGCCTTGAGGCGCAAAACACCGCCTACCCAGCTGTCCGAGCAAAGCCCAGGCGGCTGATCTAGGATTGGGCCGTCGCCACAAGCGGCGGATTTGACGGCCTCGGGCTAGGCAGCTGGAACTGGGGGATTGTTGACCAGTCTCCTGACCACCGGTGACCTTCCCGCTGAATCGATCGGATGGGACTAAAGCGTGCGCATTGGTGTGTTGACTGGCGGGGGAGACGTCCCTGGACTAAACGCGGCCATCAGGGCTGTGGTCAAGCGGGCGGAACTTGAGTATGGCTTTTCGGTTGTGGGTTTCAGAAACGGCTGGCAAGGTGTGGTCGAAGGGCAGCTGATGCCGCTCAACCGCGAGGATGTCCGCGGCATTTTGCCCAGGGGCGGGACCATGTTGGGTACGGCCCGCTTCCATCCGCATAAGCATGAAGGCGGAATCGAGGCGGTTTTGTCGACTCTAGAGGCCGAGAGAGTCGAGGGCCTGGTCTGTATCGGCGGCGACGGCACGCTCAAAGCGGCTCAGAAGGTGGCCAAGGCTGGGGTCAAACTGGTTGGCATTCCTAAAACAATCGACAACGATGTCGAGGGCACCGACCTGTCGATTGGCTTCCACACTGCCCTCAACATTGCCACCGAAGCCATTGATCGCCTCCACACCACCGCTGAGTCTCACAACCGGGTCATGGTGGTCGAGGTAATGGGGCACACTGTCGGTTGGATCGCCGTCAATGCCGGCATGGCTGCCGGCGGCGACCTCATCTTGACGCCGGAGGCGCCATTCGACATCGAAGAGGTGGCCGCCTTTATCCGGCGTCGCCACAAATCGCATGCCTCGTTTTCGATCACAGTCGTGGCCGAAGGCGCCATCCCAGCTCCCGGCACGGCCATGGACCTCAATGTGGCTGGCGAAGGGCAAGGCGGCCATAAGGGTTCGATCGGCGAACGGCTGGCCCACGAATTGCGGGAACGCACCGGTTATGACACGCGCCTGACCGTCCTGGGCCACGTCCAGCGCGGCGGCACGCCAACCGCCACCGACCGCGTACTAGGGTCACGCTTTGGGATGGCCGCTGTCGACGCCCTGAAAGCCGGCCACTTTGGCGTGATGACGGCTCTGGTGGGAGAACGGGTCAAATTGGTGCCCCTGGCCGAGGTTGCCGGCAAAGTCAAAGCGGTGCCGGCGGATTTGATCAAGACCGCTCAAGCCCTTTGGTGAGCCAAACCAACCGGGCTCTATGCAAACCGGGCTAAAGCACGGATCAAAGCGGCGGCATCGGGCCTGGGCAGCCGTGGCGCGGCAGCCTATGTAACAGTCGCATAACACCTGGTGGATGGAAAGGCACTGAACTCTTTCAAGGCCGTATCCACTGCTAGACTGCCAACGCGCTGCTGCCGGCACAGGCCTGCCAGGAGCGTTTGTCCATGTCAACCAAGTAAGTAATCGAGTCAACAGCTTAATGTCAACACCCCTACCAGCCCCAGTAACCGAAGCCCCAGTTCCCGAAGTAGCCGTCAATGACGTCGGTTCAAGCGAGGAACTACTAGCCGCAATTGACGGCACAATCAAGTACTTCAACGATGGTGACATTGTTGAGGGCACCGTGGTCAAGGTCGACCGCGACGAGGTCCTTTTGGACATTGGCTACAAAACCGAAGGCGTTATCCCGTCGCGGGAACTGTCGATCAAACATGACATCGACCCCTCTGAGGTGGTTGACGTTGGCGAAAAGATCGAAGCCCTGGTCCTGCAAAAGGAAGACAAAGAAGGCCGGCTCATTCTGTCAAAGAAGCGGGCCCAATACGAGCGGGCTTGGGGCGCCATCGAAAAGGTCAAAGAGGCCGATGGCGTTGTCACCGGTACCGTAATTGAGGTGGTCAAAGGCGGTTTGATAGTCGACATTGGCCTGCGTGGTTTCCTACCAGCCTCGCTCGTGGAGATGCGCCGGGTACGTGATCTGATGCCGTATGTTGGCAAGGAGCTTGACGCCAAGATCATTGAATTGGACAAGAACCGAAACAACGTGGTGCTGTCTCGCCGCGCCTGGCTCGAACAGACCCAAAGCGAAGTCCGTTCAACTTTCTTGGAACAGCTCAAAGAGGGCCAGGTGCGCACTGGCGTGGTTTCTTCGATCGTCAATTTTGGCGCCTTTGTCGATTTGGGCGGTGTGGACGGGCTAGTCCACGTTTCGGAGTTGTCATGGAAGCATGTCGACCATCCGGCCGAGGTTGTTGAGGTTGGCCAAGAGGTTACTGTCGAGGTGCTCAGCGTCGAAATGGACCGCGAGCGAGTGTCGCTGTCCCTCAAAGCGACCCAGGAAGACCCATGGCAACTATTCGCCCGGACGCACGGCATTGGGCAAGTTGTTCCCGGCAAAGTCACCAAACTGGTGCCCTTTGGCGCTTTCGTTTCGGTCGAGGACGGCATTGAAGGCCTCGTCCACATTTCTGAACTGGCCGTGCGCCACGTCGAAGCACCCGAACAGGTGGTCAAAGTCGGTTCGACCGTGTTTGTCAAAGTGATTGACATTGACCTGGAGCGGCGGCGGATCTCGCTGTCGTTGAAGCAGGCCAACGACGGCATTGATCCCGAAGGCGATGAGACGACCTTCGACCCAGCCTTGTATGGCATGGCAGCCGAATACGACGACGAGGGCAACTACAAGTACCCAGAGGGCTTCGACCCGGTTTCGAACGAGTGGATGGATGGCTTCGAGTCGCAACGCGAAGCCTGGGAGCAGGCCTACGCTGACGCCCAATCCCGCTGGCTGGCCCATAAGGCGCAGGTCCAAGATGCCCGCCGGGCGGACCAGGAGGCTGCCGTCGAAGAAGGCACGGCCACCAACTACTCTTCCGATGTCGCAGCCGACCCGGCTGGCGGCACATTGGCTAGCGACGAAGCCCTAGCCGCCTTGCGTGAGAAGCTAACCGGCGAGTAGGCAGTTGCTGCGGGCAGCCCTGACAGGGGGCATTGCGGCTGGCAAATCGGCCGCTCTGAAACATTTTGCCGACCTCGGTGCCTGCGTCACTGACGCCGACGAATTGGCCCGGGTCGTAGTAGAGCCTGGCAGCGCCGGTTTGGCGCAGGTGGTGGCGGCCTTTGGCGATGGCGTCTTGACCGCCACCGGTCAATTGGACCGTCCGGCCTTGGGCCAGTTGGTCTTTGCTGATCCGGCGGCTCGGCGTCGGTTGGAAGGCATCATCCACCCGCTGATCCAAACTCGGTCCCAGCAGCTTGAGGCTGAGGCCCAGGCTGCTGGCGTGGCGGTAGTTGTACATGACATCCCGCTGCTGGCTGAAGGCGGACGGGCCGGCGAATTCGACCGCGTCGTAGTGGTCGACACGCCCCTGGCTCTGCGCCGTCAACGAGCCATTGAAGATCGGGGCATGCGCCCAGAGGACTTTGACTCCCGGGTCAAAGCCCAGGCCAGCCAGGCCGAGAGGCTGGCCATCGCGACCGATGTACTAGATGGATCCGGTACTCGGGGCGAACTGAGGCAGCAAGTCGAGGCCCTGTACAACCACTGGCTCTCGACCTGTACCTGACCCACTTGCGCAAGGCCGGGCGGGACCGGTGTCTGTGGTGCCCGCTACGGTTGGACCATGGATCGCTTGGTCATAGCTGGCGCGCCCCTAAGGCCCTTTGAGGTCATAACCGAGCTAACGCCATCGGGCGACCAACCCGAGGCGATTGACGAACTGGCCCGGCGCATCGAAGCCGGTGAAAAGGACGTGGTCCTGCTGGGCGCCACCGGCACTGGCAAATCCGCCACCACCGCTTGGCTGATTGAACGCCTGCAACGGCCAACTCTGCTGCTGGAACCGAACAAAACCCTGGCGGCGCAGCTGGCCACCGAGTTTCGCGAGTTGATGCCGAATAACGCGATTGAGTACTTCGTCTCCTACTACGACTACTACCAGCCAGAAGCCTATGTGCCGCAAACCGACACCTACATCGAGAAAGACTCATCGATCAACGATGAGGTTGAACGTCTGCGGCACTCGGCCACCTCGTCGTTGCTAACCCGGCGTGATGTTGTTGTGGTGGCCTCGGTTAGCTGCATTTACGGGCTGGGCACGCCGGAGGAGTACGTCGCCCGAATGGTTGGCCTTTCGGTCGGGGACCGGGTAGAGCGCGACCAGCTGCTGCGCCAGTTTGTGACCATGCAATACCAGCGCAACGACATGGCGTTCACCAGGGGCACCTTCCGGGTGCGCGGAGACACGGTCGAGATCATCCCGATGTATGAAGAGCTGGCCATCCGGATTGAGTTCTTTGGCGACCAAGTCGAGGCGCTGTCGACGCTGCACCCGCTGAGCGGGCAGCGCATCAGCTCTCAGCAATCAGTCGCCATCTTTCCGGCTTCGCATTACGTGGCTGGGCCGGAACGGATGGAGCAAGCGACCCGGTCAATTGAGGCGGAACTAGCCGAGCGCCTTGAACAGTTGGAAGCGCTAAATCAGCACCTGGAGTGCCAACGCCTGCGGATGCGGACCAGCTTTGATCTGGAAATGATGCGCCAAATTGGCTCGTGCGCCGGGATTGAGAACTATTCGCGCCACATCGATGGCCGGGAGGCGGGCACACCACCCAACACACTGCTGGACTTTTTCCCTGATGACTTTTTGCTGGTGATTGACGAGTCGCATGTCACTGTGCCGCAGGTCGGGGCCATGTATGAAGGCGATATGTCGCGCAAGCGGACGCTGGTGGACCACGGCTTTCGCCTGCCCTCGGCCATGGACAACCGGCCGCTGCGCTGGGAGGAGTTCTTGGAGCGGATTGGCCAAACCATCTACCTTTCGGCCACACCTGGGCCGTATGAGTTGGCCTTGTCTGATGGCGCGGTCGAGCAGATCATTCGCCCCACCGGTTTAGTAGACCCTCGGGTTGAGGTCTGTCCCACGGAGGGTCAAATCGACGACCTGCTTGGACGCATCAGGGACCGCGAATCGGCTGGTGAGCGGGTCTTGGTGACAACCCTGACCAAGAAAATGGCCGAGCATCTGACGGACTATCTGCTTGGCGCCGGGGTCAAAGTGCGCTATCTACATTCCGACGTTGAGACGTTGCGGCGGGTTGAGCTGCTGCGCGAGCTGCGCCAAGGCGAGTTTGATGTGTTGGTCGGCATCAACCTGCTGCGAGAGGGGCTGGATTTGCCGGAGGTGTCACTGGTGGCGATCCTGGACGCGGACAAACAAGGCTTCCTGCGCTCGGCCACCTCGTTGATTCAGACCATTGGGCGGGCGGCCCGAAACGTCTCAGGATCGGTGGTGATGTATGCCGATGCAGTCACTCCGGCAATGAGCCAGGCCATTGAGGAAACCGAACGCCGCAGAGCCAAACAGATGGCCTATAACGATGTCAACGGGATCGATCCCCAGCCCATCCGCAAGCGCATCGCGGATATTACCGACATGCTGATGCGGGAGAACGCGGACACCGAGGCGTTGGCCCAGGTCACAGGCACGCGCCAGAGGGCTGGCAGCAAGGAGCGCGGGGGAGTGGTGGTTGATCAACTACTGACAGAGATTGAGGATCTGAACGCCCAAATGCTCAGTGCTGCTGACAACCTTCAGTTCGAATTGGCGGCCCGCCTGCGTGATGAGATCAAATCGCTCAAACAAGAGCTACGCCAGATCCGTGAAGCTACGGCCTAGGTGATTGGGTTGGCCCATACCGTGTCCGTGGTGGGCTCTAGCATTGGTCGAGTGAGTGACCAGCGGCTCGTAGTCCATGGGGCCCGTGAGCACAATCTGAAGGACGCGACGGTTGATATCCCGCGTAACTCGTTGATTGTGTTTACTGGGCTTTCGGGTTCGGGTAAGTCATCACTGGCCTTCGACACGATCTTCGCAGAGGGGCAGCGCCGCTACGTCGAATCGCTGTCAGCCTATGCCCGGCAATTCCTTGGTCAGATGGACAAACCGGATGTCGACCTGATTGAGGGTCTCAGCCCAGCGGTCTCAATCGACCAAAAGGCGACCAATCGCAACCCCCGTTCGACCGTTGGCACCATCACCGAAGTCTACGACTACCTGCGGTTACTGTTTGCCCGGGCGGGTGAGGCGCATTGTCCTGAATGCGGCGAGCTGATCATGGCCCAAAGTGCCCAACAAATCGTCGACCAGTTGCTCAGCCTGGAAGTGGGGACCCGTTTCCAGCTCCTGGCGCCAATGGTGCGTGACCGCAAAGGCGAGTACTCCGAGGTCTTCAAGGAACTGGCGGCCAAGGGTTTTGTCCGGGTCAAAGTCGATGGTGAAGTCTTTGAGGTGGCTCAGCCTCCGTCACTGGACAAGAAGCTGCGGCACACCATCGAAGCTGTGGTTGACCGGCTGGTGGTGGCACCGGGCAACCGGTCCCGTTTCAACGATTCGGTCGAAACAGCCTTGGACCTATCCGGCGGTGTGGTGGTGGCTGATCTGGTTGATTTGGCCGTCGACGACCCTGGGCGGGAGCGGCGTTACTCTGAAAAACGGGCCTGCCCCAACGAGCATGAACTAGCCCTGGAATCGATTGAACCAAGAACCTTCAGCTTCAATGCACCCTATGGGGCCTGCCCGCAGTGCACCGGCATCGGTTTCAGGCTTGAAGTCGATCCTGAATTGGTGGTGCCGAATGACGATCTGAGCATCCTTGAAGGTGCTATTGCGGCCTGGGGCAGTGGTTCAAGCTGGGACTACTACTTGAGGTTGTTGCACTCGCTGTCGACAGAGCTGGACTTCTCACTAGAAGCACCCTGGCGGTCATTGCCAATCCGGGCCAAGGAGGCCGTCCTTTACGGCCTCAACCACAAGGTTCACGTCAGCTATCGCAACCGCTGGGGTCGCCAACGGTCCTACTCGACCGGTTTCGAGGGCGTCATCTCCCAGATCGAACGGCGTCACAAGGAGACAGAATCTGACTACGCCCGGGATAAGTACGAGGCCTATATGCGAGAGGTGCCCTGCCCGGCCTGTCAGGGCAGTCGGCTCAAACCGGAAGTCCTGGCCGTGCTGTTGGGCGGACGGTCGATTGCCGATGTCTGCGAACTGCCAATTGACCGGTGCCGGGCCTTCTTGAACCAGCTCAAACTGACCTCGCGCCAACGCCAAATAGCCCACCAGGTGGTCAAGGAGATCGACGCCCGCCTGGGTTTCTTGCTAGATGTTGGTTTGAACTATCTGAGCTTGAGCCGGCCGGCCGCCACCTTGTCCGGGGGAGAGGCCCAACGTATCCGTTTGGCCACCCAGATTGGCTCGGGCCTAGTTGGTGTGCTCTATGTGCTCGATGAACCCTCGATTGGCCTGCACCAACGGGACAACAAACGGCTCATCGCCACGCTCAAACGGCTGCGCGACCTGGGCAACACCTTGATTGTGGTGGAACACGACCAAGAGACCATTGATTCTGCCGACTGGGTAGTTGATATTGGTCCAGGGGCGGGTGAACACGGCGGCGAGATTGTCTACTCCGGCCCGGTGGCGGGACTAGCCGGCGAACCGGGTTCCATCACCGGCGACTACCTGGCCGGGCGGCGTCAAGTGGGCCAGCCACCGGCGCGGCGTCAAGTGGACCAAGCCCGGGTTGTGGGCATCACTGGGGCGCGGGAACACAACCTGCGCTCAATTGACGTCACTTTCCCGCTGGGAGTCCTCACCGCCGTCACCGGAGTCTCAGGGTCTGGCAAGTCGACCCTGGTCAACGCGATCCTGTTTAGGGTTTTGGCCCAAAAGCTGAACGGCGCCAAACAGGTGCCCGGCCGCCACAAGGCTGTCATCGGTTTGGAACACCTGGACAAGGTGGTCCATGTCGACCAGGCGCCAATTGGCCGCACGCCGCGCTCCAATCCGGCCACCTATACCGGGCTGTGGGACCACATCCGCAAGCTCTTCGCTCAGACCTCTCAGGCCAAGCTACGTGGCTATGGTCCAGGTCGTTTCAGTTTCAACGTCAAAGGCGGGCGCTGCGAATCCTGCCGCGGTGATGGCACCATTCGGATCGAGATGAACTTCTTGCCAGATGTCTACGTGCCTTGTGAGGTTTGTCACGGCGACCGCTACAACCGCGAGACGCTCGAAGTCCACTACGCCGGTAAAACCGTGGCAGATGTCCTGGCCATGCCAATCGAAGAGGCGGCAGAGTTCTTCCAGGCCATCCCCGCCATCGCGCGCCACCTCAACACCCTGGTTTCGGTTGGCCTGGGTTACGTCCGCCTGGGTCAAAGTGCGCCAACGCTGTCAGGCGGCGAGGCGCAGCGGGTCAAACTGGCCAGCGAGCTGCAGCGCCGGTCGAACGGCAGAAGCCTGTATGTGCTAGATGAGCCAACTACCGGTTTGCACTTCGAGGACATCCGCAAGCTCTTGCGGGTGCTACAAGGACTGGTCGAAAAGGGCAACACGGTCATCGTGATTGAACATAACCTCGACGTCATCAAAGCGGCAGATTGGGTGATCGACCTGGGGCCAGAGGGCGGTTCCGGCGGTGGGCTGGTGGTAGCGGAAGGCACCCCTGAGGATGTCGCCCGCAACGACCAGTCGTTCACCGGACAGTTCCTGGCGGCGGGGCTGGAGCCAGCGGCGTTGACTGGCTAGGTTCACCCAGACCGTCCAGGAGCCCGCCGGCGCGAGTTCGTCGAGGATTTGAGAATGATGCGCGTCGATCAACGAAGCCGGGCGCCGCCCGCCAAGGACGCCACCGGCGGGAATTGTTCGCCGGCCGCCTAGAGCGCCAGGTTGACGCCGTGGTCGGTCAGGAAACCAAGCGGTTCGACCGCCGTGCCATTGACCCGGACCTCGAAGTGCAAATGTGGGCCGGTTGAGTTGCCAGAGTTACCAATATTGGCGACGTGTTGGCCGGCCACCACGGTGTCGCCTTTGGCCACCAGGACGTTGTTCATGCCGTCCCAGTGCAGGTAGCGAGTGGTTATGCCATCGCCGTGGTCAATTATCAAGGTCCAGTTGCCACCGGAGTCGCAGCGGACTTCTTCAACCACGCCATCGTGGGCGGCGTAAATCGGATCGCCCCGGCCGCCGCCCAGTAGGTCGACGCCTTCATGTTGCCGGTAGCCGCCAAAGATCGGGTGATTGCGGCCACCAAAGCGAGAACTGAGTTTGCCGGCGGCCGGCTGGGTCCAGCCGGAGGCGGAGACGGTGTAGGGCGAATCGCCACCGTGAAGAGACTCGCCATGCTCAGCTGAAGACCAGACGACGGCGCCATTTTGGACCAGTTGGAGCTCTCCGGCGTCGCTTAGCGTCAGTCTGGCACCGGCAGCGTCGGTGTTGGATTGCCACACTGCCCCTTCAGGGCCGTTGACTGCCAATTCGCCATCGACACCCATGACGACCTCGGCTTGGCTAACCGGATCGGCTCCTAGGGACCAGATCTTCTGGTTCCGGTTATTGAACAAGACCGCCAGGCCTTCATCAGTAACGGTGAAGAAGTAGGCATTGTCCGGGCTGACCAGCCGTTCACCGGTGATTAGGGAAGTGCCGGGCTGAAGCTCTGTTGGGTACAGGCTGGTGGTGGCTACCAGGCGACCAACGACCTCAGGTTTGGCGTCAGGACGGTGCAAGAAGGCGGTGTAGGAGTAGGTCGTGTCCGGGCTGAGGCCCTCATCGACCACCTGATTGGTGCCCTCAGCTAGCTCGACCTCGACTCCTTCGACCGGGGTGGCCGGCGGCTGGTCGCCAGCAGACCGGCGGATGGTGATGGATTCTTCGGCGGCTAGTTCGGGCAAATCGAGCGCCAGCACCAGAGCGGCGTTTGAGGCCTGGGTCTCATTGATAGAAGCCTCGACCGGTTCACTTTCCAGGCGGGCCGTCATAGAACGCGATGACACCTGGGCCACATTGCGACGCGATACCAGCTCGGCCGTCTGGCGCAGTGGCACCAGCGCATCGATGCTGTCAGAACCGGTCGCCTGGGTTGTCTCACCGGCCACGAAACCGCTGCCCACCACCATGATGGCGGCGGCCGCGGCGGCCAGGGCCCAGGTGTTGTCACGGACCAACTTGGTCCATTTGGCGACAGGCTGGGGGCGGTCGGCCTGGCGTTCTTGACGAAGGGCTGACCTGGTCAAAGGCTGGTCGTGACTGGTTTTGCTGGGCAGCTTGGCAGAGGTGGAAGGGCCCGGCAAAACGGAATCACTCAGCCCCGGGGCCGGGTCTTGCCGGGCCTCTCGGAGCTGCCTTCTTGTTATGGGCGTTGGCGACGTGGCGGTATCAAGCATTGCCTTGCGCTAACGGTGCCTTTCGGTTCTGCGTTGTGCGGCCGTCGAGCTCAGGGGTCCGCCCTAGGCCGGTTATCAAGCGACGATTCTGGCAGATTAGAGGCGTCTATGCAAAGCGAAACTACGCAGATGTCTGGGGTTGTGGCACAGGTCACATTGGCTGCCCGGCGGTGAAGTGCCTGCCCGGGCTATCTTTGACCAGTGAGTCGATACGGCGCGTACGATACGGCCCGTTGGGCGCCTGAAGCCGCCAAGACCTCGAGCCGGACCGACTTTGCTCGCGACCGGGCCCGTCTGCTGCATTCGGCCGCGCTGCGTCGCCTTGGCGCCAAAACCCAGGTTCGCACGCCCTGGCGGCGAGCCGATCACCCGATTGGCGACGACTTCATCCGCACCCGGTTGACCCATTCTCTGGAAGTGGCCCAGGTTGGCCGTGAGCTCGGTCAGGCGCTGGGTTGCGACCCGGATGTGGTCGAAACGGCCTGCCTGGCCCACGATCTAGGCCACCCGCCATTTGGCCACAATGGCGAGCGGGCGCTCAACGCTGCGGCAGCCGGCATCGGCGGCTTCGAAGGCAACGCCCAAACGCTGAGGCTGCTTACCCGGCTGGAGGCTAAGGTCTACTGGCGCGGGCGTTCGGTTGGACTGAACCTGACCCGGGCCAGCCTTGACGCTGCGGTCAAATACCCTTGGGCGGCTGGCCAGGTGCCCTGTGGCGCCGCGGCAGGCAAGTTTGGCCATTACCAAACCGATGCGGAGGTCTTCGAGTGGCTGCGCCTGGGCGCGCCAGCAGGCCAGCGCTGCGTCGAGGCCCAGGTCATGGACCTGTCAGACGATATTGCCTATTGCGTTCACGACGTCGAAGACGGCGTGGTGGGTGGTTCGATCGAACCGTTGGGCCTGGCAGGGGGCGAATTGCGCCAGGCGGTGGTTGAACTGGCGCTGGCCCAATATGCCCCGGAGGCTGCCGCCGAAACGCTCGAACAGGCTGCCCTGAGGCTTATTGAGCTGCCGTTTTGGGTCAGCCGTTGGGACGGTACCCGCCGCGACCTGGCCAGTTTGAAGGATATGACGAGCGGCTTAATTGGCCGGTTCTGCCTGGCCACAGTGGCGGCCACCAGGCGCCGATTCGGCCAAGGGCCTTTGACCCGCTACGCCGCTCAGGTCATAGTGCCACCAAAAACGCTGGCGGAGATCGCCGTGCTCAAAGCCCTGGCCGCCCACCAGGTCATGCAACCGCGCCTGGCAGACCCGGTTTACGTCGAACAACGCGCCGTCATCGAAGCCCTTTACCAGGGCCTGGCGGCCCAAGCGGACCGTCTTGAGCCGGAATTCCTGGCAGATTTCGAACTAGCCAGTACTGACCGGGAGCGAGGCAGGGTAGTAGTTGACCAGATCGCCTCGCTGACCGACGCCTCAGCTTCGTTGATGCTTGACCGCCTGGCCAGCTAGCAGCCATGCCCCACTGGCTGTGTCGTCCACAGGCGCCGACCGGTTGGTCTCTCCGCCAAGGCGGTCACCCTTAGACTGAGGGCGTGGCCCGGCGCATCCGCAGCGAAGACATCGAGGAAGTGCGCAGCTCTGCCCGCATCGAGGTGATAGTGGGGGAGAGGGTCTCCCTGAAGCCCGCTGGCGTCGGCTCACTCAAGGGTCTTTGCCCCTTCCACGACGAGCGCACGGCCTCATTTCACGTCCGCCCGGCTGTGGGGCTATGGCACTGCTTCGGTTGCAGTGAGGGCGGCGACACCATCAACTTCGTCATGCGCTCGGACATGCTGGGTTTCGTTGAGGCCGTCGAATACCTGGCTTTGCGCTTTGGCGTGCAGCTGCGCTATGAAACGACCGGGCCCGATGCCGGCGCCGGGCCGGCCAGCGAATCGACCGCCCCGAGCCGTTCCCGGCTGTTCGAGGCCAACCGGCTGGCAGCCAAATACTACGCCTCACAACTCGACAGCCCGGCGGCTGTGCTCGGACGCAACTTCCTGCGCGGGCGTGGTTTCGGCAAAGATGACGCCGAAACCTTTGGTCTGGGCTACTCACCGGAAGGCTGGGATTCGCTGCTGCGGCATCTGACCAATAACAGCTTTACTCATGCCGAGCTGCTGGCAGCCGGCCTGGTCACCCAGGGACAGCGTGGCGTTTACGACCGCTTTAGGGGGCGGCTGATGTGGCCCATCCGCGACGTCACCAATCAGGTTGTTGGCTTTGGCGCCCGGCGGCTGGCCGAGGATGACCAGGGCCCCAAATACCTCAACACCCCTGAGACCCCGCTATACAAGAAATCCCAGATCCTCTACGGGGTCAACCTGGCCAAACAGGATATTTCAGCTAAGCGGCAAGTCGTGGTGGTGGAGGGTTACACCGACGTCATGGCCGCCTACCTGGCCGGTGTGCGTGAGGCCGTGGCGACCTGCGGTACGGCCTTTGGCCAAGACCACATCAGGGTGGTTAGGCGGCTGCTAGGCGACTTTGGCGATCCATCTAGCGGGGTCATTACGGCCGATGGCGGAGCTCGGGGCGGGCGAGTTGTCTTCACCTTTGACGGCGACGCGGCCGGGCAAAAGGCCGCTCTGCGGGCTTTTCAGGGTGACCAAAGCTTCTACGCCCAGACCTTTGTGGCGATTGTGCCCGGCGGCATGGACCCATGCGATCTCTGGTACGACCAAGGCGATGATGCGCTAAAAGACCTGGTGGCCACGGCTCAGCCGATGTTCAAGTTCGCTATCCGAGTGGCCCTTGATGCCCTCGATCTGGACACGGCAGAAGGCCGGGCGGCTGGCCTGAGAGCCGGGGCGCCAATTGTGGCCGGTATCCGCGACGATGTTATCCGGATGGACTACACCCGGCAGTTGGCCGGCTGGGTTGGCGCCGACTACTCCCTGGTAATGCGGGAGGTCAAGGCGGCCCGAGGTCGCCCGCAGCGGCTTTCAGAAGCGGGGGAGACGGCATCAGGCCCTGGGCGGGGGGTCATCCCAGCCGATCCGGTGATCCGAGCCGAGCACTTCGCCATCGCCGCGGCGCTGCAGCACCCTAACCTGGTACCGCCCAGTTTTGACCAACTGAGCGGCTCAGACCTAAAAACGCCAACCCTGGCCGCCATCTTGGACGCCATCCAGGCGGCCAGGGGAGTAGCCGTGGCCAGATCTGAGGCCGAAGCCGCGGCCAAAGCCGCTGTTGAAACCAAGATCAAGGCCGCGGCCGAGGCCGGGGCCAAAACCCCGTCTGAAGCTGAGCTCAAGGCAGAGGCCCAGGCAGCGGTCGATGCCGTTGCCAAAGCCTGGCTGGCCCGTGTCAGCGACCAAGCGGCCCAAGCAGTGCGCCCGGCTATCACCCAGCTGGCGGTCGAACCGTTGCCAACCACCGAGGCCGGCCTGGAAGCCTACGTGATTGGGGCGACAGACTCGCTGGTTGAGATGGGGCTGACCCACCAGATAGCAGATCTTGACCGGCGGCTGCGCCAGGCCGATGGCAGCACCGGTCAGGCTGGCCAAGCCGGTTCTGAGGCCATGCTGCGGCAATTGGCTGAACTGCGGCGCCAACGCGACAGCTTGCGCCTGGAACAAGGCGACTACTAGCCGGATTGGCCAGGTTGCTAGGAGAAAGAAAGGCCCAGTTTTGACAGACGCATCGAACCTGATATTTGCCCTTGGACTAGCCCTGCTTTTGGCTCACGAAATGGATGCCATCCGCCGTCGCGAATGGCTTATGTTTGCCGGGTTGAAGTCCATGGCGGACGAAGTGGCCTATCGGGTCTTCATGTTGGCCCATATTCCGCTTTATGCGGTGGTCGTGGCTCTGCTGCTGTCAAGCCACGTGCGGACCTTGAGCTACGTCATCGACGTTTTCTTGGTAGCTCACCTTGTTGTGCATCTTGGGTTCCGTAGGCATCCGGCCAATGCCTTCAACAACGCTGTCTCATTTGGCCTGATCTTGGCTGGCGGGTTGGCTGGCGCGGTTCATCTCACCCTTCTCCTTACCTAACCGGCGAGGTTGTAGGGTTGGGGGCCGGGGATTTGTTTACCAGCTCCCTAGGGCCAGTAGCTCAGCCGGTCAGAGCAACGGACTCATAATCCGTCGGTCGTGGGTTCAAGCCCCACCTGGCCCACGTGGTGCAGCTTAGGCCGTCCGTGCCCCCAGGAAAGGTCCTGGCGGCGTTGGGGCTGCCGGCCGGGGCCAAGGTTATGTGCGCCTGCCCGGTTTGCCTGGAAGTGGCCGATGGCGCGGAGGGCTGGCTGGTGGTGACATCGCGCGGGCTGGCCCTGAGCGGACCAGATTGCCGGGCGCGGTTGGCTCACATCAATTGGTTGGAAATTGAGCGGGTAGCGGTGCGGCGCCAGCGGGGCGAAAAAGGCCGGCGCGTCGGCACCGAGCTGGTGGTTCACAGAATCGACCAGTCGGAGCCAACTAGAGCTTTCTTACCGAAAGCGGACCATCACCTGGTCGAGGTTCTGACCGAGAGGCTCTGGGCCTCGGTCGTTATGACCGAACACGTCAAGGTTCCCGGTGGTCAGATCCGTGGTGCCCTGCGCCGCGCTCACGACGACGAGTTGGAGATTCAGATAATCGTGCCGCCCGAGCTTGACGCCGAAGCCCCGGAGGTCAAACAAGCGGTGGCAGAACTGGGTCAGCGTCTGGGCGAGCGAGTCGGGCTGACACCTCAGACCTGGTAGCCTACTGTGCTTGGCAGCCCCGCCGGTCCCGCGTAGCTCAATCGGCAGAGCATCTGACTGTTAATCAGAGGGTTACTGGTTCGAGTCCAGTCGCGGGAGCCATGCCGTAATAGCTCTGACCAGCACTGACACCCCGAATCGCGTTGCAACACGGGATTCTGTGGGACATTTGTGGGAGACACGCTCGAGTTTGGGCACTTGTTACCTGCGACGGTAGGCGGGCCACGGTCAGGGCGGCTTGCGAGCTAATCAAGGTGGCCCGCTCTAGCGGTAGAACCATGTAGAGGCGACCAAAGCCAGGGTGGCTGTCACTCTTCGACCGTGGGGCACAATAGGATCATGAGTAATCAAGGGCCACAGGATCAGGCTATCAGTGGCTACCGTGATGGGTACCAGTATGGAGAAGCATTCCAGCCGCGCAAAGGCAAGTTGCTGGCGCCCGACTATCACAAGGGCTTGGCTGAGGGTCAGGCGGCGCGTCTGGCCGCTATCCAAGCTGGACTACTACCTGCTTACCTAATGACACCAGCGGGCCGCTAGAGCGGCCCGGCTAATGTGAGAGTGGGGGCGTTTCCGCTGGAGCGGGCGCACAGAGCGCCGGGTTCAAGCGGCAGAAGGCAACGACACGTATCGTATCGTCAGGCCATTGATCTAGTGGTTGGCCGGATCCACGACGAAAACGCCCCCCGCGTCCACCCGCCGCGGCGTTGTGGCTCTGGTCACCGCACCAGTAGGCAAACAGCCTGGCGAAACAGGTCTCAGCGACAGGCGCCAGCAACGAGCTGGCCCACGAATGCGGCCACCGGGAGCACGGCCACGACTGGCGCAACCGCACCGACCGTTGTCGTGGCGAAACACAGGCCGACCTGTACTCGGCCAAGCTACTGATCGACCCAGACCACTACCAAGATGCGGGCGTGCCTGCGGGCCCCACCCTGGCGGGATTGCCAAACAACTCGACGTGACAGCCCGGCTGGTCACCCTGTGGCGAGACTGGGCGATGAGGCATCTTGTTCGGGTCTAGCCTCGGCGCATGAGCGAGACCCCCGGCGCGAGCAATTCCCCCGACCGCCCAAAAAGACAGCGACGCAGGCGCCCCACAACCGCCTTGTGCGCCATGTGGGAATGGGCGACGAGGGTGGCGCAGTTGCCGGCCCACATACACCGCGGAAGAACCTGGGCCAACGGTTCAGCACGTCAGCCTGGGTAGCCGTGGTCTTTGGCGCGATCGCTGGGTTTTGCGCGCCGGCGTCTAAACGGACGACCCTTCGCTCCGGCTATGCCTCAACCTCGATGGTGCAAGAACCCACCCCATTCTTAGCGATCACGCTCATTGCCGGCGTCATCGCCATTATCGGGCTCGGCTTCCTGATCGGCACGATCAGAGACCTCATCCGGCTGGCGGAATCAAGCCGAACTTGACTCGCCGTCGAGACAAGGCTTACCCCATGAGGCGAACCCCCGTCGTTTTGATCGCTCTTGGCATTTCCCTGGCAATCACTGGATGCACGCTCAACGTCACGACCCAGCCCCAGAAAGGCGCGGACAGCACCACAGACACTGGAAAACCCGCCGCAACGCAAGAATAGGTGACGCTGACCACCCTGGAAGGCACCTTCGGCGACAACGCAAAGGTCGCCCAAAGCGACGTATTCGAGATCACCGCCGACAAGGTCACAGTGACCTATGACATTTCCACAACGTCCGCGGGTGGCAACGGATGGCTTTACATCCTGCCTGAAGACGAAACTCTCACCCAAGACGCCGACGGCAATCACAGGGTGCCCTCCGTCGACGTCGAATCCTTCGGAGGCCAAGGCAAAGAGATCGCCAAAGAGGAACCCGGCCGGTACTACATCTACTTCAATACGTCGGGCGTTGGTGGGTACAGCATCAGCGTCGAAGAGAAGCGGTAGCCCATCTAGTGGGGGAGTGGCGCTCCCCTAGCCCGTTTCGACACTGGCGAGCGCACTAGCCATCCGCTCTGCCGCCTCTGACCGCGAAGATCTCACATCCTCAACGTACAGACGGACCATGCCCAGATCGACCTGGTCGGGGGTCCCCATCACCTGCCGGTCACTGGCGCCACCGTGAACGTGGAGCATGGTCGCACAATCACGCCTCAGCGTGCGAGGGGTCACGCCAGGATCGTCCGGGCTTCGCTGCCCAGGGCCGATACCAGACTTGCGGCGGGCCCGGTCTCAATGGCCCCTGAACGTGGTCTCCGAGACGGGCAGTCCACCTTGGCCGGGAAGCAGCCAAGCACCATCGGTAGGGCCGACGGGTTCGTCCTAGTGCCCCCGGATCGGTCCGAGGAGGTTCGATGGAATCGGCACCCGCCGTTGCCCGGTCCTGGTCGTAGGTGACCCGATATGCCGGCCGCCCTTGACCTAGGTGACGTTGCGGCGGACTAGCAGACCGGGATTCTCCCCGGAGAGCATAGGGTCGCCGCGCTGTAAAGCTCCCACTTCGCCGTTGCGTGGCCCAACCCAAAGCAAGAGTTGGATCGCAAGCCTCAGCCGTTCGGGCATGGCCTCGATGATTAGCTCGCCCTCACCCGGTTCTGGCAGCCAGACACACCCGTGGCATGTCAGCTTTGGCTTCGATTCGCCAGGCGTTGGCGTCTTCGCGGCTCGTGAAGGTTCGGTCGGCGGTGTAGGCCTGCCCCGCGGGCGCGGGCAGGGTCTCTTGGTTGAGTGTGTGGGTTAGGTTGGGGGCACGGTGCGGCGTGCGCGCAACCGTCCGCTGGAGAGCGTGTCGATTCGACCCCAGGAGCTTCTTTGACGGCAAGTCTCTTTGGACCAATTGGCCACGAGCGGCACCTACTGCCCTGCAAATGCTAGCCAGTCTCGAGGGAGATACGTGGCTGATCGGTGGGGCACCCAAGGGCACTCAAGGGCACATGTGGTAGGCTCCAATCCTGCATACATGCAGGTCACTCGCCTGTCTCCGCTGGCAGGGACGTTGGGCCTACACTGGTTCGGGTCAAGTCGCGGGAGCGGGGGAGTTGGTAGTCGCTGACAAGGGGAGCCTCGTGCCCGAACAACGAATTCAGATCAAGCTTCCAACCGAATTGGCTGGTGGTGTCTTCGCCGACTTTGTCAGGGCCTGGCATACCTCGGACGCGTTTGTGCTCGACTTTTCGACTCTAACCGAACCGCCGCGAAACGAGGATGACGCCCTGGTGCTTGACGCCACTGTGGTCTCGCGCGTGCGCATACCGCCGCCGCAGGTCTTTGAGCTAATGAAGGCGCTAGAACAGCAGCTTTCCGCTTGGGAAAAAGAAGCCAACAAGAAGAAGTAGCCAAGCGGTTGGCTTTGCCGGCCAGGTGCTCATCTGGGGTGCTTAGTGCACTCGGTCCTGGAAGAACTCCCGCATGACCTGGTGGTCGATCTGGGCCAGTTTGCGGTTGTTGTGACGGAAGTGGCCCCGAGCCTTGATGAAGGGCCGTTCGTGGTGAGTCATCAGGGATAGTTCACGTCCGGTTAGGTGACCATAGGTGGCCAAAACCGCACTGATGGTGCGTTTCTCTGGTCCTGTGATCAGATCAGGTTCGCCTGGGATTTGCCCCGGCGGCAGTTGGAAAAGACCTTGGTGGCAGACCCACAAATCAGGGCAAACCGGGCCGGTGGCCCAGGCTTCAATCGATGAGTCGAAGAGCTCAGCGCCGTCCCAAGCCAGATGGTGACCTTGGCAGTAGTAGCAGAGCTTATGCAGCTTGGCGGTTGTCATGGTGCCGTTCTGTTGCAGAATATAGGCCGCCACATCGAGGATCGCTGCCATTAGAACCTCCTACGCCAGGCGCGCGAATTGGTAGTTACCACCAATCACAACACCGGCCAGGCCCGGCCTATTCCAGCGCGAGCCAGCCTGAACTGCAAAATCGGCCCAAGCCGAATCCGCCAGACGCGAAATGGCGCACAGCGCAGGGGAGGGTGGCCATCCGGGCTGTGGTCGCCAGGCGCCTGAGGTGGGTGTAGCCCCCAATTCCCCCAAACGGACATAATGTCCATTATCGGCGCGAGGTGGTTGGGTGGGTGAATCGGTCAGTATTGGCACGGATCGAGTCGCTGTGAGATTGGTCACACTTTGCTGCCCATATTGCCGTGTCTGTGGCGAGCTGACCTGGAGTTACGGCCCGGCTGCGGCCGGATTCATGGGCCATGGCGGCGAAGCAGTGCCGACCGGCGCCCTGGCGGGTTCTGCGCAATGGGATCATTGGACTTTCAATCGGTGACCAGCGGGTCTCGATTGACTGCCGGAGCGTGGCGTTAGGTCTTTCCATGGAAAGGCCACGAGAGGAGGCAAAGTCAAGTGGCTGAACGTTCGATGCGGGGTGTGGGGCTTGGGTGCCAGTCCTTAGAGAGCAAAGAAGGTGTCAAGTGGGCCGAGCGTCTCAACTCGACCTATGACTGTCCTGCCGGCCACGTGATCATCTTGCCTCTATTCGTCGAAGCGGTACCACCAGACCACTGGCAATGCCGCTGTGGCCGGATTGGACACTTGAGGGGCCTGGATAGAACGACCAACCACATAGTCAAGAGGCAACGAACCCATTGGGACATGTTGCTGGAGCGACGGTCGGTCGAAGAACTCGAGGCGCTGCTAGAAGAGCGCCTCGAGCTTCTGCGCTCAGGGCGTTTGCCCGCCACCACCTGCTACTAGGGGTTACTTCGCCTTGAGTCAGCTGGCCTGCCTGGCTGGCTTAGGCGGTCGTGGCGGTGGTGACAGTTGTCGAGAGCGACCATGAACCAAGCCGGTCAGGACTCCGGCTCCGGCCACGACCATCAGGGCCCAGCTGATTGGGCCAACAATTCCGCTGGCCGGGGTGCGGCTGGTACGCAGTGGCACAGTGGCGGTGAAGACAGCCGGCTGAAACAGTTCGGTTTGATGGCTGACTTGGCCACTTGGGCTAATGGCCGCGCTGACTCCAACGGTAGAGGCCTGGATCGTCGCCCGGCCCAGTTCGATGGCTCGCAAGCGGGACATGGCCAGCTGCTGGGTTGACTCACTGGTCCGGCCGAATGAGGCGTTGTTGGTCTGGACAATGATCAGTTCGGCCCCGCCTTGCACGGTCTGGGCCACAAGGGAGTCATAGGCGACCTCGAAGCAGATCACATCACCGACTCGCACGTCGCGTCCAAGGCTCTTGATCGGCACGTCAAACAGGCCAACTGAACTGCCGGCCAGCATATCGGTGCCGATCAGATCGACCTTGGTGGTGAAGTGGCGAAAGAACGACCGGCCAGGGATGTATTCGGCGAAGGGCGCCGGGTGGCGCTTGGCGTACTTCGCCACCGGGCCCTGGCCAGGAAGCCAAAGGATGCCCAAGTTGTAGCGATGGGACGTCTCGGTGTACTCCATCGAACCGAGCAGAATCGGCGCATCGACCAACTGGGCGGCGCTATCGATGGCGGCCCAGGCTTCGGGGTCGGTTTGGGGGTCAATGTCGGTGGCGTTCTCAGGCCAAATAACCAGGTCAATCGGCTCGCCGGCCAATTGCTTGGTTCCGGCAACATGGTTGTCTAAGACCTCCCGCTGATGGGCGAAGAGACCTTCATCTGTTACTGCGACGTTGCCTTGGACCACGCCAAGTCGCAACTGACCCACCTCGGCCGAATCGGTCAAAGGGAACAGAATTGGCGCAGCCACGGCACCAGCAAGTCCAGCGCCAATTACTGCCACCAGGCGGAAGCGACGCTGGGCCACAGCCCGGGCCGCAGCGAAAACTAGGGCGCCGGCAAAAGCAACTGACCAGCTGACCCAAGGGCTGCCAGCCAGCCAGGCCCACCGCCCCATAGGCGAGCCAGCCTGGGAAAAGGCCAACCGGCCCCAGCCGAAGCCGCCAAATGGCACAAAACTGCGCAGAGTATCGACTCCGGCCACCACGGTGGCGAAAACTGCCGCCGCCAGAATCGGTGCGCCTTTGGCGCCCCGGTCGAATAGGGCCGGGCCTGCCGAGTTGGTCAGTGCCCTAGCCGGCCTTGGCCCAGATGGACGGCCGGCCGATGGCTTGGCTCTAGCAGTCCTGCCCGGGCGTGGCTGAGCCTCGTTGACAAGCCGGCGGGCCAACGCCCAAGCCGGCCCCACCAGGGCAAACATCGCGCCGGAGGCTACTGAGAGGGCCAACCAGGGCAGCAGTCCGGCCGCCGCCTGGGCCCACCAAAACAGCGGCAAATAGCAGGCCGTGGCAAACAACCAAGCAGGCAGGAAGGCCCGTAGCGGCGGCATTCGGTCAAGAGCGGCTACCAACAGGGCGCAGGCCGCTGGAGCCAAGTACCACAGGTCGAGAGGAGGAAAAGCAGCAAAACAGGTTACGCCGCCGGCCGCGGCCAGAGACAAGCTGGTCAGCCAGGTCCTGGTGCCGAGCCGATGACTTAGGAGCTTTGCCACCCGCACAATCTACGGCATCGGCCTATTGCCAAGCCCGCCTAAGCGCCAAAGGTAGCTGCCGGTCGCCAGGTAGAGGACAGCCCGCACACCCTTCGTGCCGACCCAGCGGGTCGTTTTCTACTGGGCGTGCGGGCACGTCCGAGCGTCCTGTCAGGGAGTTGCTATGACTGGTATAAACCCAATACCGAAAGCCGAGCCAGGCCGCACCATTCGAATCTACCGATCTGGGCTTGGCCGGACAAGACGCTTCGGAGCGTCACACGGCGAGTCTCAGTTTTTGGTTGAGGTTTAGGCCGTTGAGGCCGCCACTACGCCCCGGTGTAGGCGGTCGCCGGCGGCCTGACAGCGCCGCGTCAAGTTCATATTCCCGCTGGCCAAGCCGATTTGTTCAAGGACGTCGATGACCTGTTTGACCAAGCGGACAAAGTCGCCCGGCACCAGGTCGCAGGCCGGCAACACCACGGCCAAATCTCGCCCTGCCGCCCACAGGGCGACGGCCTGGCAGGCGCCAGGCTGCAGTCCAGGCGTGGCCGGGTGCCGGTTGGCCAGTTCGGCCGCCTCAACTGCCCGCCAAGCCCTTTCGGCCCGTTTGATGGCCGCGGCCATAACCGGATTGGCCGGGCCTGAAATTGAGGTCGAATCCCCGCGAGGCTCAAAAACCATGGCGGCGACCACCCCGGCCAAGTCTGACGGTTTCAAGGAGTCGAAAACGCCGCGGCGAAGGCATTCGGCAATCACCAAATCACGTTCGGAGTAGATCCTGGCCAGAATCTGCCCAGCCTCGGTCACCTCAAGCAGCTGGTTGGCTGCGTCGGCGCCCTCGGGCCTGGCCAAGTAGCCCAAGGCCAATAGCACCGCTTGGACCTGGTCAAATTGGCGGGCAATGGAACCAGTTCGGGTGTCAATCGCCTTCATTAGGCCTTGACGTTTGGCCTGAGCCTTGGCAATTCGATGGGCCCAGCGGGCACCTTGTTGCCCTTGGGCGGCTTGATTGTAGCCAGCCAAAGCATGGTCAAGCTGGCGAACTTCGCGAGCCAACTGGGCCACCGATCGGTCAGCCTGGTACTGGGCAAAGGACATCTCCAGCACCTGCCGGGAGCGTTCGGTGCCCATCATCCGGATCAGATTGACCGCCATGTTGTAGGTCGGTTTGAAGGCGCTGTCCAGGCGGTATGTCCGCTTTGAGGCCAAGGCCAACAATCGCTGCGGATCGAAACCCCGGTGGGACACCACCACGGCGTGGCCCTGGAAGTCTTGACCCCGGCGGCCGGCCCGCCCGGTCAACTGGGTGTACTCCCCCGGCGTTAGGTCGGCGTGAGAAGTCCCGTCCCATTTGTCCAACCGGTCCATGACCACGGTTCGGGCCGGCATGTTGATACCCAGGGAGAGGGTTTCGGTGGCAAATACCACCTTGATTAGCCCCTCCTGAAAGGCCAGTTCAACGGCCTCTTTGAAAATGGGTAGAAGGCCGGCGTGATGAGCCCCAACCCCTCGGCTGGCGGCCTGAAGCAACTCGGGGTAACCCACCACTGGAAGATCTCCAGGCGGCAAGGTGGCCGCCACCGTCTCGAAAATGCGACGCACCCGTTTGGCTTCGCCGCTTTGGTTCAGGTCAAGCCCGGACCGCAAACAAGCCGCAACCGCCTGGTCACAGCCAGAGCGGGAAAAGACGAAATAAATGGCCGGAACCAAGCCAGCCCGGTCCAACACTCGGGCCACTTCGCCTCTGGGCTGGTTGCCGTTGGCGCCACGCCTGGCCCGGGCCGGCCGGCTGCGACCACCTGAGTGGCCACGGGCCGTGCTTCGTGGCCTGCCACTTGGCCCCGGCCGGCCCGGTTGTCCGCGCAAGGACAACAATTCGGGATTGAGCCTGGCCGGAAGCTCAGCTTTGGTCGTAGCCACGAACAGGTCCTTTAGCCCACCGGGCGTCATGACGTGCTGGAATAGCGGCACCGGGCGGCGATCTGACACAACCACCTGCATATTGCCGCGGACCAATTCGAGCCAGCCACCAAACTCCTCGGCGTTGGAGACTGTGGCGCTGAGCGCCACCACCTTCACCGCCGGGGGCAGTTGGATCAAGACTTCCTCCCAAACCGGGCCGCGGAACCGGTCAGCCAAATAGTGCACCTCATCAACCACCACCAGACCCAGACGGTCGAGCCCGTCGAGGTCGGAGTACATCATGTTGCGCAGCACTTCGGTGGTCATGACGACTACCTCGGCCTCGGGCCGAATCGACTGGTCACCGGTTAGCAGGCCAACCCGTTTGGCGCCGAAGTAGTCGCATAGCTCGCGGTGTTTTTGGTTGGACAGGGCTTTGATCGGCGTGGTGTAGAAACAGCGTTCGCCTCGGCTGACCGCCTGATCCAGTCCAAATAGGGCGACCAAGGTTTTGCCGGCGCTGGTTGGCGCCGCCACCAGGACTCCCTCATCGCGCAGCAAAGCCCGGCAGGCCTCGAGCTGGAACGGGTCCAGTTCAAGATCCAGGCTGGCGGCAAAGGCGGCAATCGGCGCCAGGCTTTGACGCTGTCGAAAGGCGGCGTAGGCCCCGGCCGGGTCAGTCATGGCCTTGGCCGATGCCGGCCGGCGACTTTGGCGGCAGGCGGACAGTTGTCGAGGGCCGCCGGTGGCTATCGAGGCGCATTTTGCGTCAACCTAACTGGTCGCAGAATCCTGACCGCGCCAGGTACAACAGTGCAGGTCAGGGGCAGCGGGCCAACTCTCTCACCGTCAGTGTGAGCATCTGGTGGGTTGGCTCCAAGATCGGCTCTCGGCCGGATCGTGACGCTTTTGCCGGTAAAGAGGTTGACTGCCGGGTGGGACAGATGGGAGCCACCATAGATCCGGGGGAAGACTCGCAGAAGTTGGGCCTTGGTTAGCGGCCCGGCAACCATCAAGTCAATTAGGCCGTCATCCATCACGGCCTGCGGTGCCAGTTTCATACCGCCGCCAAAGTAGAGTCCGTTGGCCACTGCCACCAGGGCGGCCGGGCCGGACCAGCACGGCCGCCCATCCAGTTCAACATCAAAGCCGTAGGGCTGGTAGCGGCGCAGCTCGGCAAATAGGGCTCTGACGTAGACAGATTCGCCGCGCGGCCAGGCCAGGGCGTTGGCCTTGGCGTTGACTGCCGCATCGAAACCGGCCGAAAGTACGCCACAGAACCATTCAGACATTGAATGATGAGGAGTCGACACTTCAACCGCGTCGACTCGGTAAGGCGGCTGGGCCAAAGCCTGGCAAACGGCATCGGCCCCGGCTTTGGCGCTGCTACGCGGCAAACCGAGCGATCGCGCCACGTCGTTGCCGGTGCCCAGCGCGATAATCCCCAACGGTAACGACGTCCCGGCCACCAAGTTGACCCCTAAGTGGACCATACCGTCTCCCCCGGCCACGACCAGGGCGTCGAGTCCGTCAACGACCGCTTGGCGGGCCGAGGCGGTGGCGCCGGCCAGGTCGGGGGCGGACAGATCGACGACTCGATGGCCCTGAGCCTCAAAATTGGCCCGCAGGTGGGGCCAACTGCCAGTGGCTTTGCCCTTGCCGGCGGTCGGGTTAAGCACTAACCCTAGGGTTGAGCCCACCTCACTCGTCCCGCCAACCGGCCAGGACAGCCCATTGGCGGTAGGTGGATTGGTGGGCGGCCTGGCGCCGCTGGCGCCGCCTGGCCCGGCGATTACGCAGGTCACGCCGAACCTGGTCGAGTTGGGTTGGGTCTAAGTTGATGGCGACTGGCTGGACCTTAGCGGCGGCGAAGTTGCCACCACCATCCAAGCGTTCAAGTGCACTACCTAGTTCCTCCAGCGCCGCCATCAGCGCTTTGGCCTGTCGCCAAAGCCAGCGCAGCGACAATGCCACCGCCACCGCCCAACCAAGCAGCAAGCTTGCCCAGATGACGAACCACAACACGATCCATAACCCTACTGGTCCAGCCCAAGGCCGGCTCGCTCAGCCACGGCCTGACGCAGCACAGACGGGGTCAGCACCTCGACCTGACCACCCAAGGCCAGGGCCAGGCCACTAAGCCAGGCCTCGGAGGCGACGTTGAGGCGAACCAGCAGGGCACCTGCGTCCAGTTCGACATCGCTGCCGCTGCGTTCAAGGGCTTCGGCTCGCCAACGCACCGGCGAGTCGAAAACGACATCGGCCAAATACTGGCCAGTCCCGGAAAAGCCACCGGCCTGGTTGCCAGTGCCCGGATCATGCGACCGACTGGCCTTCTTCAGCTGCCGCGCTTTGACAATTCGGTCAAGGCGGAAGTACCGCTCGTCATCGGCCGTCCGGTCCCAGGCGGCCAAAAGCCAATGGTTTTGGTCGGCGAATAACCTAAGTGGGTCGACCTGGCGATGGCTGGCCCGGCCTTGGCCGTCAACATAATCAATCGCCAGGGCCCGGCCATCAACAATGGCGGCACGGGCAGTGGCCAAAACGTCGCTGGCGGGCGGCGCCCAGGGCACCTCGACATCGAGCCCCAGGCCGGCGGCTTCGAAGGCGGCTTCAAGTTTGGCCAGAGCCGATTTGGCGGCCTCGGCTTGAGGCAGGTTCCTAGCCTTCAACCAACCCCTGAGCGTGGCCATAAGCACGGCGGCCTCGGTTGTTGTCAACCGAACTGGCTGGTCAAGCAGTTGGGCGTCTTGCAGGGCAACTTCCGTTTCATCCTCGTTGAAGTGGAAGTCGACCATGTCACCACCAGCCAAACCGGGCCTTCCAGTGCAGGTCCAAAGCAGGTAGAGCCAGGAGCGGATCTCTTCGGGGCTTTGGTCAAAGTGACGCCCAAGCTCATCGAGAGAAACCTGCCCGCGGTTGGCTAGATAGTTGACCAGGGCGAGCATCTCCCCGACTCGCTGGCTGGTGGAATCCACCCGGCGCGAGCGTGGCGGCTTTGGCGAAGCAATTGACCGGCTTATCTCTTTTGGTTTGCCTTGATGGCGGTTGAAGGCGGCGCGGCAAAGCTGCTCGACCATCTGGGCCAGCTCGGTTGGGGATTCGACCTTGGCAGCCGGGGCTAGGGCGGCTAGTTCACGGCTGGCGGCCACCAAATCATCGACCTGCCAGACTGCTTCTGCCACCAGCCCAGCCCCAGGCGCATCGCCTGGGTGAGGCGCAGGCTGTTTGAGGGGCCTAATGGCAGCGCCTTTGAGTTTGAGTAGTCTGGCGGCTTCGGCACTGACAAAAACGCGGGCCTGGCTGGGCGATGCCGGCAAGCCATCCGGCCCGGCCTGGCCCGGAAGATCATCGATGGCGCCGGCCCGGACAGCTGCAAAGCTGCCAGGGGGTCCTTGGGCGGTGACGGGACCGGCCAGCCGGTCAAGCTTGAAGGTCCGCCTGGCGCCGGCGCTGCGGTCATAGCCGGTCAAATACCAGCCAGTGGTCCTCCTCATCAGACGCCACGGCTCAACCTGACGCCGTTTGATCTGGCCGGTCGAAGCGGTGCGGTAGTCGAAGGCGACCGCCTGTCGGGTCTGGATGGCTTGCCACAACTGGCCGGTGACGTGACCGGCGGGGTCAAGATTCAGGTCAACTGAGCCAGAACCGCCTTCAACTCCAAGGGCCCGCAATTTGGTCAAGGCGGCTTGGGCCGTCTCGTCCAATCCGCCGCCGCGCCAGGCCCGGGCGGCCAAAGCCAGGATGGCTCCTTCTTCTGCGGTGAAGTCAACCGGTGCCATGTCGTAGCCATCGGGGTCAATCGTGTAGCGCTCTGAGCCGGCAAAGCCAGCCTCGGGCAGGGTGCGCAAACCGAGTCCCATTTCCCGCAGCAACGTTTTGTCCCGGTCGAACATTTTGTCGCCAGCTGGGCCAGCGGCGTAACCCTGGATCTTGGCGAAAACTGCCTGCTTGGTCAGGCCATGTTTTGATTCGCGCAGGGCCACCACCAGGTTGATTAGACGGACGGCCGGGTCCTGCTCTGCTTGCACGCTCTCCACCGTATACGGTGGTCAGCGTGATCGAGCCGATTCAGTGGACGGAGGGTCGAGTCGTGGGCATCGAGGCAGAGCGTCCCGGCGTCCAGGAGTTGACCTGCCAAGTTGGTGGCCAACTGGTGCCGGCCTTGGCCTACACCGATCTGGTTGGACAGCTGCGACCTGAAGATCAGGTCTACCTCAACTGCCGGGCGTTGGAGCTGGGTCTGGGAACGGGTGGTCAGGCCTTTGTCCTCACCCCCCCACTCCCCCACCTGGGCCCAGCCAAAACCAAACCCAGCGACCGGGTAGCAACTCTGCCTGGCCAAACTAAGGCTGAGATGACTGCCGAAGACTCTGGCTATTTGGTCAAGGCCCGCTATACGCCCCTCCAAGTGGTGGCCAAAGGCGTCGATTCGCCGTTTTCGCCCCATCATGGCGTACTGCAAGTGGCGCAGGGTCTGGACCAGATGCCGGTAGTGACGGCTGATCTCCACTCTTCGCTACCGGCAATTTGCGCCGGGCTTTGGGATGGCCACCCGGCGCCACGCATTGCCTATGTCATGACCGATGGCGCCGCCCTACCGCTGGCCTTGTCCCGGGCTGTTGACCAACTGCGCCACTTTGGGCTCATCGATTCTGTCATTACCGCAGGTCAAGCCTTTGGCGGCGACTACGAGGCGGTTTCTGTCCACTCCGCCCTACTGGCCGCCCGCCACGTCGTTGAGGCGGATGTGGCGGTAGTTATTCAAGGGCCGGGCAATCTCGGTTCGGACACACCTTGGGGTTTTTCCGGTTTGGCGGCCGGTGAGGCCATCAACGCGGCCGGCATTCTGGGCGGACGCCCGGTCGGTTGCCTCAGGCTGTCTGGGGCGGACAGGCGTCAACGGCATCAGGGTTTGTCCCATCACTCGACCACGGCCTACGGGCAGGTCGCCTTGATGCCGGCGGATTTGGTCTTGCCTGAACTGACCGGTGAGCTGGCCCAATTGGGTCACTCGGTCGAGGCCGCCCTGGCGGATCTGGTGGCGCCACGAGGCCGTCACCGGATGGTCAGGATTCCTACTGACGGGCTGATGGCCGCTATGCGCGCCCTGGCCGATGCCGGCATCGGCTTCAACACGATGGGGCGCAGCCTCGACCAAGACCCGGCGGCCTTCCTGGCGGCGGCGGCAGCCGGCCGCTACCTAGCTGGGCTGTGCCGGCGCCAAGACCTCGCCCAACCACTCGACCCAGCCGAGCGGTGTGGTGGCTCTGCCGGCCTCGACCGCTAGGCTCTAGCTTGTGAAGACCTTTGACCAGCTATATCAGCAGTTGCTCGAACGGGAAAAGCTGCGTCCAGCCACCTCTGAGTCAGCCCGGCTGCTGGATGCGGGCGTACATCAAATCGGCAAAAAGCTGGTTGAAGAGGCTGCTGAGGCCTGGATGGCGGCCGAGTATGAAAGCGACGAACAGGTCGCCCTTGAGGTCTCCCAGCTGCTCTACTACGCCCAGCTGCTCCTGGTGGCCCGGTCGGTACCGATGACAATGGTCTTTGAGAGGCTCTAAATGCTACGACTAGCCATCCCCAACAAGGGCTCACTATCAGAACCGGCCGTCGCCATCCTCAAAGCGGCCGGTTACGCCCAACGGCGCGAAAGCCGCGAATTGGTCTTAGTCGACCCGACAGCCGGGGTCGAATTCTTCTATCTTCGACCTCGCGACGTGGCGGTCTATGTTGGCGCTGGCACAGTCGATGCCGGCATCACCGGCCGGGACCTGCTTATGGATTCTGGGGCGGCCGCCACTGAGGCGCTGGCCTTGGGCTTTGGCGACTCGACTTTCCGTTTCGCCGCACCGCCGGGCCTAATTGACCAGGTCGAGCAACTCCAAGGCCAGCGGGTGGCCACCGCCTATCCCGGGTTAGTATCCGGCTATCTGAAGAACCGGCGTATTGACGCCGCCGTAGTTCGCCTCGACGGGGCTGTTGAAAGCGCCATCCAACTGGGTGTGGCCGATGCCGTGGCAGATGTCGTTTCGACCGGCACAACACTTAGGGCTGCCGGGTTGACGGTCTTTGGCGAATCGATTTTGGATTCCGAGGCCATCCTGATTAGGCGCCAGGCGGCGCTGAGCCAACCAGACACCTTTGAGGTCCTACTTAGGCGTTTACAGGGTGTGTTGGTGGCCCGCAGATATGTCCTAATGGACTATGACGTGCCGATTGACCAGGTCGAACGGGCGGTTTCGATCACACCCGGGCTGGAATCGCCAACCGTCTCGCCGCTGCACGACAAACAGTGGGTGGCGGTTAGGGCAATGGTTCCGGCCAACGCCACCAATGAGCTGATGGATCGCCTCTATCAGGTTGGCGCCCGGGCCATTCTTATCACCAAGATCTTGGCCTGCCGCCTGTAGGGGGTTCACCGCGTTGCGCCGCCGGCGCTTCCAAACCCCGCCTAGCCTGCCAGTTGCCGCAGCACCAGGGCCGTTTGCAAGGCCGCGGTGGCAGCTTCACCACCTTTGTCTTCGCGTGAATGCGGCAACCCGGCCCGGTCGATGGCCTGTTCGGCATCGTCGACGGTCAGGACGCCAAAACCGACGGCTTTACCGGTGGTCAAAGCGACCTGAGTTAGGCCCTCGGTGGCGGCCCGGCAGACGTACTCGAAGTGCGGCGTCTCGCCTTGGATGACCACGCCCAGGGCCACAGCGGCATCGGCCCCGGCCTGCAACGCCCTTAGCGTCGCCACCGGCAGCTCGAAGGCACCGGGCACCCGGATAACCTCGACCTCGGCTCCGGAGCGGTCGAGCGCGGCCAGCGCGCCAGCCAGAAGCCCCTCAGCCACCTCAGCGTGCCACTGCGCTGCCACCACCACCAGGCGCAAACCCTGGCCACAGCCGGGTTCAACGGTAATGCCAGGAACACCCGCCCCACCGCTCATGTTGCTGTCATCTCCTTAATTAATTGGGCCGTCAGTCGGTGGCCCATTTGCTTGGCCTTGGTCCGTAGGTAGTCAACATTGTGGCTGTTGAGGCCAGCCACAATCGGTTCGACAGTCTCAACAACCGTGCCGTGGGCCCGCAGGCCTTCAACTTTGGCTGGGTTGTTGGTTAGCAGCCGGATCTGATCGAGGCCTAGGTCCTTCAAAATGGCCGCCGCCGCACCGTATTCGCGTCGATCTGCTGGCCAGCCAAGTTCAAGGTTGGCCTGAACCGTATCGAGCCCGGAGTCTTGCAGGGCGTAGGCGTCGATTTTGGCCCTCAGGCCAATGCCCCGGCCCTCGTGGCCGGTCAAGTAGACCACGGCCCCGCCTTGTTCAGCCACCATCGCCATGGCCCGGGCCAGCTGTGGGCCGCAGTCGCAGCGCTGCGAGCCGAAAGCATCACCGGTCAGGCATTCTGAGTGGACCCGGACCAGGTTGCCAGGGCGGTCTGGTGGCACCAGGGCGACATGCTCGGCGCCACTGACTTGGTCGCGGTAGCCAATCAAGTCGAAATCGCCGTGGGCGGTGGGCAGGGCTGCCTGGTTGGTGCGCACTACGCGGGCTTCGGCGCTCAGACCGCTGCCTGGTGGGTTTTGGCTGAGGCCGATGCCGCCAGGCCGGCTTTGATCTGAAAGGTCCGGCGCAAAGTCGCCGTGGGCGCGGCGCCAAGCCACTAGGTCGGCAATGGTAATGACTATCAGGCCCTCTTGGGCGGCCAAACGGGCGGCCTCGGGTAGGCGCATCATGGCTCCGTCGTCCCGAACCAGCTCGGCAATGGCGGCCACCGGCGGGACTGAGGCCAGGCGGCAAAGATCGACGGCCGCCTCGGTGTGGCCACCTCGGTGCAAAACGCCACCGGGTACTGCCCTTAGCGGCAGGACGTGGCCCGGACGGATAAGCTCGCCCGGCCCGGCTTTTGGATCAGCCAAGACCCGCAGCGTGGTGGCCCGGTCGCCGGCCGAAATGCCCGTCGTCACTCCATTGGCGGCGTCCACGGTGACCGTGTAGGCCGTGCGGCGCGGATCTTGGGAGTTAGGCACCATCAAGGGAAGGGCTAAGGCATCAGCCCTCCCCGCCGTCATCGGGGCGCAAAGATAACCCGAAGAGTGGCGAATGATCCAGGCAATCCAGTCTTCGGAAACGTCCTGAGCAGCGATTATGGCGTCGGCCTCGTTTTCGCGATCAGAGGCATCAGCAACTAGGACCGGCCGGCCGGCTTTGATCTCGTCAAGGGCCTGCTCAATAGTCCCGGTAGTGATCATTGAGTCAGCCGCTCGACGTATTTGGCGATAACGTCCATTTCGAGGTTGACCCGGTCACCTGGCAGCAAAAGGCCCAGGCTGGTTTGACGCAATGTTGTCGGAATCAGTGAGACTCCAAAACTGCCCCTGTCCTGGCCCGGCCCAGCGTCGACCACGTCGGTAATGGTCAGCGAGACACCGTCAACGCTGATCGAACCTTTACGAGCGGCGTAGCGCGCCAGCGCCAGCGGCAACTCGAACACGAAATCATCCCAGTCCTTGGCTTCAGTCCGGCTAGTCAGCTGGCTGGTGCCGTCAACGTGCCCTAGAACAATATGGCCGCCCAGGCGCCCATTGGCCGGTAGTGCCCGCTCCAGGTTGACCCTTGACCCGGCGCGCATGTCGCCAAGGGTGGTGTGGCGCAGGGTCTCGGCCATGACGTCGGCCGCGAAACGGTCATCCTCCAGCTCCGAGACGGTTAGGCAAACCCCGGACACGGCGATCGAATCGCCCAGGCCGGCGCCTTGCAGAACCCCGGGTCCTTGGACCTCGAGCCGGGCGCCAGAGCCAGCCGTGTCAAAGCGCGTCACAGTGCCCATTTCTTCAACCAGTCCGGTAAACATCTTGCCCTTTCTAGTCCTCAAGCCTTCTGGCTTCGATCAGGACATCCGAGCCCAGCTGCGTGACTTGGTGTGTGGCCAAGCGCCAAGCTTGGCTCAGGCTGGTCACACTGGGTTGTACTACGGCCGGACGCCCATTGCCCAAGACTACCGGCGCCAGATAGGCCATTACCCGGTCGACCAGCCCGGCCGAAAGCCAGGCTCCAGCCACAGTTGCGCCGCCTTCGATCAGAAGGTGGCGGATCTGTCGCGGCGCTAGCTCCTGCAAAACGTCGTTTGGGTCATGGCTCGCCACCTGGATGGTCTCACCGCCAGGCCCCAAGATGGCCGCCTCGGGCCAAATTGGTCGATGCCCCATGACCAGACGCAGTGGCTGATGGCGCGCCAGCGCACCATCTGGATCCCGAGCGCTTAGAGCCGGGTCGTCTGCCCTCAGCGTGCCACTGCCAATTAGGATGGCACCGACCTGGGCCCTGAGGCCATGGCCATGAAGTCGAGCTTGACGACCGGTGATCCACTGCGAGGTGCCATCCGGCGCGGCGATGCGACCGTCCAGGCTGGCCGCGATTTTGAGTGTGACAAAAGGTCGCCCGGTGGAAACCGAATGCCACCAGGCCAAATTCAGCTCCCGCGCCCTGGCCTGGGCCGCGATTGGGGCCAGCTCCACCGCCACGCCGTGACTGCGCAGATGGTCCGCCCCGCCGGCAGCGTCTGGGTTTGACTCGGCCATGGCCATAACCACCCGCCGGATCCCGGCTTGGACCAAAGCCGGCGCGCACGGTCCAACCCGGCCCTGGTGGGCGCATGGCTCCAATGTGACGACCAGGGTTGCCCCTTTGGGGCTCAAACCGGCCTGCTTGACGGCATCAAGCGCGGCCGTCTCGGCGTGTTGGGTGCCAGCCCCAGCGTGGAAGCCCTGCCCCAGCAACTGCCCGTCATTGGACACGATGACACAGCCAACTAGCGGATTGGGCCCCTCAGGGCGGCCCTGGGCCGCCAGTTCGAAGGTCCGGTCGAGGGCTTGGTCGAGGTTCATACCCTCACCGAAAGGCCAGGCTCGGCGGCGGGCCTGGCCTAGGGCCGGGTTTGGGGTGGTTGTTGACTGGTCGGGGTTTGGGACCGTCAACTGCCCTGCGCAAGGCGCTCACCTCACCGGCCGGGTCCTCGGCCCCGAAGACGGCCGCCCCGGCCACGACTATATCCGCCCCGGCGGCGACTATTCGGGCCATGCGTTGGCGGTTGGCGCCGCCGTCAAGTTCAACCGAAACCGGGTGGTTGGCTTGGGCGGCCAAGGCCCGGGCTTGGGTCAGTTTGTCAATTGAGCGTTCGATGAAATCCTGCCCGGCAAAACCAGGTTCAACGCCCATCACCAGGATGACGTCGATTTCGTCGATCAAGTCTTCGAGCCAAGCCACTGGTGTACCGGGATTGATGGCCAGACCCACTTTGACACCGGCCTGGTGCAAATGGTTGGCCAGGCGAACTGGCCCCGTAGCAGCTTCGAGATGGAAAGTCACCATTTCAACCCCTGGCAGGGCGAAGTCAAGGGCCCAGCGATCCGGTTCGCTAATCATCAGATGCACATCAAGTGGCAATGGGCTGACCTGTCCCAGCCGCTCGACCACAGGCTGTCCCATGGTCAAGTTGGGCACAAAAACTCCGTCCATGACATCAACGTGGATCAGGTCAGCCGTAGCCACCCGGCCCATCTCAGCTGTCAGGTTGGACAGATCCGCGGCCAGGATTGAAGGCGCAATCCGAATCGACATATCAGGTAGCCTAGTCGCCCACTTTGCGCAGCAGGGCCAGGAACATGGCGTCGGTGCCGTGCTGGTCGGTCCACAACTGCGCCATTCCATCGCTTTGAACTGCACCGGTAGCGGCCAGCTGAGGCACCTGAGCCAGGTCAACAACTTCGACGCCCTGGCTTGACTCGAGCACATCGGAGATGACGTGGCGGGTCTCAGCCAGGTGGGGCGAACAAGTGGCGTAGAGCGTCAATCCGCCCGTTTTGGTGGCGCCGATGCCGGCCCGCAAAAGCTGGCGTTGGAGCGGGCGCAGACTGCCCAGATCCTGCGGTTGGTGGCGCCAGCGGGCTTCTGGCCGCCGGCTCAAGGCGCCAAGACCGGTACACGGCACATCGACCAACACCCGGTCGTAGGAGCCTGTCAGGTCGCGGCCATCCAGCTGAGTAACCTGGCAAACGGTCTCGAACTGTCGAAGAGCCTGTTTCACCAGGTCGGCCCGGTGGCCTTGGGGTTCGTTGGCGGTCAAAAGAGGTGTCAGGCCGGGCTTTTGGCTTTGCGCCAGCAGACCGGCCAGGAAGGCTGCCTTGCCGCCCGGTCCGGCGCAGAGGTCAAGCCACTGGCCTTGATCGCTGGCCAGGGGGGCTTGAGCCAGGGCCCAGGCGACCAGCTGTGAGCCTTCATCTTGGACAGCGGCCTGTCCGTGTCGAATTGCCGGCAGGTCACCTGGGGCGCCGCGAGACATGGTCAAGGCGGTTGGCAAATACCGGCCGGGTTGGGCCGCCCGGCCAGTTTTTTGTTCAATCTGCTCTGCTAGTTGTTCTGGGCTAATCAGAGTTGGCCTGGCCACCAGGGTGGTGGCGGTGTGCTCATTGCCAGCTGCCAGTACTCCCGCCAGATCGCCTGGTTGACGGCCCGAACCGATTAGGGCTTGGCGCAGGGCTCTGACCACCCACTCGGGGTAGGACAGGCGCAAGGCTAGATGTTCAACCGAACCATCGTCAGGCGCAATGGCAGCCAAAACTGCCTCGTAGCCCTGCTCGGTTACGGCCCGGAGAATGGCGTTGACGAAATTGGCCGGACCAATGCCAATGGCCTCACAGGCCACGGCCACAGTGGCCGCCACGGCGGCATGATCTGGCACGCGCATATTGGCGATCTGGTGAACTCCAAGACGCAGGCAGTCCCTCACTTCAGGGTCAATCCGGGCCCGGCCAGCCACTTGATCTATGACGGCGTCATAGGAGCCGCGCAGGCGGGTGGTGCCGTAAGCCAATTCGGTCGCAAAGGCAGCGTCCCGGCCCCAGATGTCCCGCTGTCTCAGCGTTTTGGGTAGCCAAAGGTTGGCGTAGGCGCCTTGGTCGACTGCCCGCAGCAGGTCAAAGGCGACGCGGCGGGGCGCATCGGCGGCGCGTTGGCGTTGCGATGGCGCCTGTTTTGACCGGGCCCTAACTTGGTCGCCGCCCCACTGCCGGACCTGCCCGCGGGCGCCAGGTCGTGACTCAAATCGCCGCGACGGGCCTTGGTGGCGCCGGTTTGATCCCTGGCTGCCCGGCGGCTGGGAGCCAGGCTGGTTTGAGCCGCTCACAGCCTGTCTCCGCTGCTAAGACGCTGACCGCGAGCCCAATCAGCCGCCGGCATGGGCCGCTTTCCGGCCGGTTTGACGCGGTCGAGCTGGACGGCGGCATCGGCCGTGCCAATCCAGACTTCATGTTTGGTGACGTCCAATTGGCCTGGTTCAAGCGCCAAGTCGACTCGCTTGGCCAAGCGGTCTCCCAAAGACGCCAGTGGACCCAAGCCCAGTCGTTGTCCCTGGTGCTCAGACCAAGCTCCTGGGGCCGGCGTGCAGGCCCGAATCTGCCGGTCGAGGGCCTGGGCCGGCCGGTTCCAGTTGACTCGAGCGTCGTCAGGGGTCAGTTTGTGGGCGTAGCTGACCTCCGCGGCCGCCTGGGCTTGGGGCCGGGCCGAACCATTGGCAACAGCGGCCAAGGTGTCGACCAGCAAGCGAACCCCATCGTGGGCCAGGGTTTGCAGTACCTCGCCAGCGGTGCCCCTGAGTGGTAGGCGGTAGGTCAGGTGGCCATAGACCGGTCCGGCGTCAAGTTCGTGAACAAGCTGGAAGGTTGTGGCGCCGCCAATGTCATCGCCACGCTCAATGGCCCGCTGGACCGGCGCCGCCCCACGCCAGGCCGGCAGCAACGAGAAATGCAAATTGATCCAGCCGTGTCGCGGAATTGTCAGAGCCTGATCGGGAATCATGGCGCCGTAGGCCACCACCGCAATGGCGTCCAGCTGGAGCGCTTTGAGCCGCGCCAGCAGAGCCGGATCGCTTGGCCTGGCCGGGCGCTGCAGATCCAGCCCCAGTTCAAGAGCCGTTTTTGACACCGGGCTGGGTTCGGTCGCCCGGCCCCGGCCAGTTGGCGCATCTGGTCGCGAAATCACCACCAGCAACTCCAGGCCAGGCTGGGCCGCCAGTGCCCGAAGCGATGGCACGGCCACTTCTGGGGTGCCGGCAAAGCCAATCCTCACATGCGAAGGCTAGTCGATTTGACCCTCGACCTGGAGTCTGAGCTGGCCTGGTCGGCTTTGGCGCATCTGTCCTAGGCGTTTGTAACTGAGATCGATCACCTCCCCGGCGGCTTCAATGGGCGCCAACAGAACCAATCGACCCGGCCGGGCAGCACCCGGTTCCAAAATGCGGACCGAGGCGGGCAGATCCAAACCCAACTGGAACGTGGCTAGGGCTGGTTCCGGCCCGGTCACGACCACCGCTTTGGTCGCTGGCGGCAAGCCAAGCTGCTGGCGTTCGCTCAGCTCGCGGGCGGCGAAGCCGCTGGGATCCCAGCGCACCAGCGCCCCGGCCGGTCCTGGTGCAGGCCAACCCAATAGCAGCACTCGACCGCCTTGGCTGGCTGGACGCACCAGGCTGGCCGCCCTGGTCCAGTGCCGCAGGGCCGTGGTGGTGGCATCGAGTTGTGGCCGGCCGGTCAGGGCACCGCCGTCGAGCAGGGCAGCGGCGGCATAACCTGAGGCGACCACTGGTTCAGATCCCGGCGTCGCCACGACCAGGGCCGGGGAATCGCTGAGGCTGTCAATCACTCCGCCTGGGGCCTCGGCCGCCGAAAAGACCAGTGGCACTGCGCCAAAAGCCCGGCCCAGTTCCTGGGCTGTGCGAGCAGCGCCAACTGTCAGATGATGCCAGCTTGAGCCACCGCATTGGCGACAAAGCAGGCTGGGGGCCGGTGAGGCACAGTTGCGGCACCAGGCTGCTTGATCTGCACCCTCAAAGCTGAGCGGGCCTTGGCAGCTTGGGCAGCGAGCCACTTGGCGGCATTTGGCGCAGGCCAGCGCCGTAACATAACCCGCTCTTGGCACCTGGACCAGAACCGGTCCATTTGGCAGGGCCTGGCGCAGCAGACTGAAGGCCACGCCCGGCAACCTGGTGGCGCCGCTGGGCCCCTCGGCCTCGAGCCGGTCTTGGCCGGGCACCTCTACCCGGGCGCTGGCCTGGCGCACCAGCTCTCTGGGGGCGGCCACGTCAACCAACCAGCCGCTGTCAACCCAGGCTTGGATTTCGACCGAACGACTGGTCGAAGCGTAAATCAACGAGCAGGCCGACTCGCTGGCCGCCAGGGCAGCGATCTGCCTGACATGGGGATAGGGGGCATGCGGCTCAACCATGGCCGGATCATCTGGCTCGACCACCACAATCAACCCGGGCCGGGCCATCGGCTGGTAAACCGCTGCCCGCGTGCCAACACCAACTACGGCTTGACCGCGCCGCATCTGGTCGTAGCCGGTCATCCTGGCGGCCGGGCCATCGCTGGCTACCAGTCGTGCCACCGGGCCCAGCTCGAAGGCTGCTATGGCCTTGTGCAGACGGCTGGCCTGGCGCTCATTTGGGCAGATCACCAGGGACTGCCGGCCACCGGCGGCCACCGAGGCGACCGCGGCCACCACCCCGGCCGGCAAGCCGGCGCTGAGGCTCGCCGGGGCGGCCTGGCCCGGTCCACCCGACGCCGGGGCAAGGTCCACCCAAGGTAGAGCCAGCCAGGCCACTTTGACGGCGCTGCCGCTGGCCAGATGGCGTAGCAAGCTGGCTCCGCCGGTATATGGCGACCACGGGGTCTGAAGCTCAGGCCGGGCAGCTATGGCCTCGACGGCCGCTGGGTTAGTTGGGCCACCTGTTGTCGCCGGCTGATTGGTTGACGCCAGGGATGTCTCGGTGGCCAGGTGGAGCGGTGGAATCGCCAGGCGCAAGACACTGGCCCTGGTGCCGGCATATCGCCGGGCCACCTGACCAACTAGACGCCACAGCCCTTTGGTCAAAACCGGTAGCGGGCTGACCACCCGTTCCAGTGGCGCCAAAGCGGCTTTGTGGTCACTTATGGCCACCCGCTCCACCAGGTAACCCTTGACCCGGCGCCCGGCGAAGCGCACACTCACCCGCACCCCCACTTGGGCTTGATCAGACAGCTTGGCCGGCACGGCATAGTCAAAGAGCCGGTCCAGATGGGCCGGTTCCAGGTCAAGTGCCAGGCGGGCCACCGGCAGCTTGGAGGCCAGCTGTGGGGCTGGTTTGGGCCGGCGGGCAGGGCGGGGTTTGGGCGTTAGCCCGGGAAAGGAACCCTGCTCACCATGGCTGGCCGTCATGGTCATATTTCATCACTAAGCACGGACAAGCCGCCCTGACCGGCCCGGTCATTGCCAGGTGTCGACCGATAGGCCACCGTGGATGGCCCGCAACTGCTCGACCCCAAGCTCCTTCAGTGATCCGACACGTGAGAGCCCTGCTTGCAGATCTACTACCACCAGTCCGCGCGCCACCACAGTGGCCATACCGGCGGCCAAGGCGCTGGTGACGCCGGTTGGCGAGTCCTCGATAACCAGACATTCAGCCGGCTCTAAACCCAAGGCGCGGGCCGCTGCCAGGTAGGGTTCGGCATCGGGCTTGCCGCGCAAGACCTCATCGCCGCAGACCACTGCGTCAAAGCCGCCTGGCACCATTTCCTCCACCAGGTTGGCGAACCGCCGGTAAGACATAGTCACTAGAGCCTGGGCCAACCCGGCGGCCCGGCAGCCGGCTACAAGCTTGAGTGATCCAGGCGTGAACGGCCGGGTCTGCCGGACGTTTTCGATGACCTGGTCGAGCAACCCTTCAATGATTTGCTCACCGGGCAAATCGACGCCTTTAGCCCGCAGGGCAATGGCGGTATCGGGTAGGTGGGAGCCAACCAGAGGGGCGTGGTCAGCTGCCGTCCAGCGGCCACCAAAGGATTCGATCATGGCGCTCTGCGCTTCGAACCAGGCCGGCTCGGTGTCAAGCAGGGTGCCGTCTAGATCCCACAAGACGGCCTTCAGGCCAGGGTTTTCACTGCCCACCTAAGCCTCCTTCGTTGGCCTGACAGAAAAGTAGCTGGCTTCTCGGTGGTGTACCACCATGGCTTCGGTAGCATGTGCCGGGTCGAGCTGATAACCGCAGGTCAACTTGAGGCCAATGCGCGACACGCCGAGGATCTGGCACAGCAGTAAGCGTCCGGAAACGTCAGGACAAGCCGGGTAACCCAACGAGTAGCGGGCGCCTTGGTTCTCTTCCAGGCCAAGTTCGAGGCGAATTCGGTCGTGCCAGTAGGCGGCCAGCGCTTCGGTTAGCTCGGCCGCCAGACCGTTTAGTTCGGCGTAGTCGCGGTAGCGTCCCTTTGCCCGCCAGTCTTGGCCAAGCTTGGTGAAACCCGCCCCGACCGTGACGGCTTGCAGAGCTAGGACATCAAGCCGGTCGCGGGCGAAGTAGTCGGTCAGGCAAAGATGCCGGCGGTTGGCCTGTCGGGGAAAGGTCAAACGGCCAAGTTCGCTGTCGTGATCGGTCGGTTCAAACAGAATCAGCGTCTCGGCTTCGGCCCGCACCGGGAAGTAGCCATGGATGACCCCGGCCTGGGCCACGGCCTTGGCTCTGACCTCATCTATCAGCGCCCGGTAGCGCGGCCAGCCTTCGGTTTCGATCAGCTCTTCAACGCTGCGTTCTCCGGCACCGGCTTTTAGCCCCCATTGGCGAACAAACAGCGACCTGGGGTCAATCCGGTCGACGTAGGCGGCCAAAGCGATGCCTTTGGTCACCTTGGTTCCCCAGAACGGCGGCGTTGGCACCGCGGCCGGGCCCACTCTCCCGCCCTTGCCGCCTAAGGGAGCTTTGGCAGACTCAGCAGACTCGTCAGTCCCCGCCGCCACCTCGTCGCGAGTTAGAGGTTTGGCATGACGGGGCTGCCCAGCCACCGTCTGCCCGCCAGAGGCAGCTTTGGCAGGCTCAGCAGACCCGTCAGTCCCCGCCGCCACACGGCCGGCGAACTGGTTGAAGTAGTCAAGGGTGGTGAAGGCATCTTTGGCGTAGTAGACCTCACCCTCGAACACCTGCCTAAGCTCGGTCTCGACGAAGGATCGGGTCAGGGCAGCCCCGCCCAAAACTACCGGCCACCGCCCAGCTACCCCGCGCAGGTTCATTTCTTCAAGATTGGCTTTCATCACCTGAGTCGACTTGACCAGCAGGCCGGACAGGCCAATCGCCAATGCGCCGGATTCTTCCGCCGCGGCCAGGATCCGCCCAATTGGCTGTTTGACCCCCAGGTTGACCACTTTGAAGCCGTTGTTGGAGACGATTATGTCGACCAAGTTCTTGCCAATGTCGTGGACATCACCGGCTACTGTCGCTAGCACCACCGTGCCTTTCGAGCCCACTGACGAAGCCTCGATTCGACCCTCCAAATAGGCCACGGCCTGCTTCATCACCTCGGCGCTGCGCAAGACAAACGGCAATTGCATCCGGCCCTCGCCAAATAGCACTCCGACCTGGGCCATGGCTCCAAGCAACAGCTCGTTGATCAAGTCCAGCGGCGCCTGACCGGCCGCCAGAGCCTCAGCCAGATCCGCTTCCAGCCCGTCGGCAGCGCCATCAATAATGCGTTGGGCGATGCGCTCGGCCAAGGGCAAGGTTTCCAGGACCGGTCCGCTTGGGCTTAGGTCCAAATCTTGACAGCGCTCGAGCAGCTCGAGCAGCGGGTCATAGCCAGGCCGGCGCCGGTCGTAGAGCAGGTCAAGGGCCAGCTCAACCAGCTCCGGCTCCAGGCGGGCCAGCGGTTTGATACCGCCGGGCCTAACTATGGCCGCATCCAGGCCGGCTTTGACCGCCTGGTCCAAGAAGACGGAGTTGAGTACCACTCGGGCTTGAGGTGACAGACCAAAGGAAACATTCGATACGCCCAACATCAAACCCACCTTGGGACTGGCCGCCCTGATGGCTTTGACGGCCTCAAGCGTGGCCAGGCCATCGCGACGCGTTTCGTCCTGGCCGGTGCCAATCGGAAAGGTCAAAGGGTCGATCAAAATATCGCTCGGGGCCAGCCCATACTCGCCGGAGAGTTGGTCGACCAGCCGTTGGGCCACAGCCAGTTTGCGCTCAGCGGTACGGGCTTGGCCTTGTTCGTCAATAGCCAGTCCAACCACAGCCGCACCATGCGCCTTGACCAAAGCCATGGTTTGCCTAAAGCGGGAGTCAGCCCCGTCACCAGATTCGTAGTTGACCGAGTTGACCACGGCCCGCCCGCCGTAGTTGTCTAAGGCGGCTTTGACCACGGCCGGTTCGGTCGTATCAATCATCAGCGGCAGCGTCGAGGTCGTGGCCAAGGCCCTGACCAGCCTGGCCATATCGGCTGGGCCGTCGCGGCCAACATAGTCGACCGACAGGTCGAGGATATGCGCCCCGGCCACGGCCTGGTCCCGGGCAATCGCCAGGCAGGTGTCAGTGTCCCCGGCCACCATGGCTTGGCGGAAGCGTTTCGACCCATTGGCGTTGGTCCGCTCCCCTACCACCAGGTAGCTGGTGTCCTGTTTCAGGTCGACTGCCTGGAACAGGGACGAAATCCGGCCAGCCGGTTCGCGCTCGGTCACCAGGCGGCCGGCAGTAGGCCAAACCTCCCTCTCGGCAGAAAGGTGGGGGCTGGGACTGGCGCGGCCGATGCCGCTGGCCCTAGACGGGCCGGCACCGTCGCCCCCAGCTGGGCGCCTGGCCCGTGCGGCCAAGCGTGTGACCACTGCCGCCAGATGCTCAGGCGTGGTACCACAACACCCGCCCACCATGGCCAGGCCAAATTGGTCAACGAACCGGTCAAGCCAGGTGGCTAACTGCTGAGGGGTCAAGTCATAGACGGCCTGACCGTCGGGTCCAATGACGGGCAGCCCGGCGTTGGGCATGGCACTAATCGGCAAGGCAGTGTTCTGCGCCAGGGTGCGCAGATGCTCAGACATTTCTTCCGGCCCGGTGGCGCAATTCAAACCAATCCCGTCAACGCCCAAGGCTTCGAGTGTGGTCAGGGCCGCCAGGGTCTCCGTGCCCATCAGCATGGTGCCAGTGGTCTCTATGGTGAGGTGAACGGTCAGGTGGGCTCCGGGATCGGCCAGGCGGGCCCCCAAGACCGCCGCCTTGGCCTGCAAAGGATCTTGGCAAGTCTCAATCAGTAGCCGGTCGGCGCCGCCCCCAAGTAGGCCGGCGGCCTGAAGGGCATACCCGTCACGCATTTCGGCGAAGGAGACGTGGCCCAGCGAAGGCAGCTTCGAGCCGGGCCCCATCGAGCCGAGCACCAAGGCGGCGCTGGAAGGCGAAGCGGCCTGGTCAACCGCCTGACGGGCCAGCTGGGCGGCCAGGCGATTGAGCTGGTCAGTTTGGCCGGCCAAGCCATGCTCGGCCAGGGTTAGCGGATGGGCCCCGAAAGAGTTGGTCGTCACCGCGTCAACGCCGACCGCCAAATAGGCCCGGTGGATCGACTGGACCAGATCTGGCCGGGATAAGTTGATCACTTCCAAGCAGCCGTCGGTGCCGCGGTAGTCGGCCGCGGTCAAGCCGGCCTGTTGCAGCATGGTGCCTAAGGCGCCGTCGGCAACAAGGACTGGAGTGTCAGTTGGCACGAGGGTCATTGTAGAGATGACCGGGTGATGTGGATCACCACTTTCATCGGTAGTGTGGGGCCGTGGGCAAATCACGCCGTCAGTCAAAACTGACTATCGCCGTGGCCGCCTTCGCTGGCTGGAACGATGCCGGTGGGGCGGCTACCGATGCGATCACAATGATGGCCGAGCAGCGAGAAGCCATCAGATTTGGGCTGATTGACCCTGAGGAGTACTGCGACTTTCAGGTCAGCCGGCCGGTGGCCCGTTTCAACGCCGATGGCCTGAGGGAACTGCGCTGGCCCACCACTGATCTGCTTGAAAGCACTCTCGATGAGCAGAACATGATTTTCATCTGCGGAGTTGAGCCATCCTTCAGGTGGCATGAGTTTTGCCAGGAAATCCTTGATGTGCTGGTAGAACGCGATGTAGACCAGCTCTTCACCTTGGGCGCACTACTGGCCGATGTCCCCCACACCCGCCCGGTACCAGTCCAGGCCACTTCATTCAGCACCGCCCTGCGCGACCAGTTGAAATTGGAGGAGTCAAGCTATGAAGGCCCGGCCGGAATCCTGACAGCCTTGGAACTGGCCGCCTGGTCCGAGCTATCCCTGCCAACGGTGGCCCTGTGGGCGGCCGTGCCGCACTACGTTGGCGGTGCGCCCTCCCCCAAAGCCCAGTTGGCAATGGTCAAAGAGGTGGCCCGCCTGACCGGTGATAGTTACTTCACAACCGAGCTCGAAGCCGCGGCCGAGGCCTGGCAGAAGGACGTTGACCAGCTGGCGGCCGAGGAAGACGAGATTGCCCAATACGTCGCCAAGCTGGAGGAGGCCAAGGACACTCTCGACTCGCCGGACGCCTCCGGCGAAGCCATGGCTAAGGAGTTTGAGCGTTACCTGCGCCGGCACCAGAAGGACATTTAGCCTCTGCCCGATGCCGGCCCGCGCCTGGTGCGGCCATCTGGCTTTTGGTGGCCTGGCGGCTAGTAGAGCTGGATGCCAAGTAGCGCGTCGACGGCGCGGCGCAGGTCAGCGCCGGCATAGGGGTAGCGTTGGGCAGCGTTTGGAGCCGTCGCCACCCACGAATCGATGGCGGCGATAGCGCCTGGGGTATCGAGGTCGTTGGCTAAGGCCGCGCGAATCTCGGCGATAGCGCTGGCCGAGGCGCCTTGTTCACGCCCAGACAAAATGACTTCGCGCCAACGGGCCAACCGGGCCTCGGCTTGAACCAATTCGTGGCCGGTCCACTCCCAGTCGTCCCGGTAGTGATGGGCCAGTAGAGCCAGGCGGATAGCCGCTGGGTTGATGCCCCGCGACAGCAACTCCCGCACAAAAACCAAATTGCCCAGAGACTTAGACATTTTGTGACCGCCATAGGCCACCATGCCCGTATGCATAGTCAGGCGGACCGGCTGGTCAGACCCGGTGATGCCACGAACATGGGAGGTCGACATTTCGTGGTGCGGAAAGACCAAGTCGCTGCCGCCGCCTAGCACATCAACCGGGCAGCCCAATTCGCTCGTCGCGATAACCGAACAGGTGACATGCCAACCAGGCCGCCCTTTGCCCAAGGTACGCCCGTCCCAAACCGGCTCACCCAGCCGGGCGGCCCGCCAGAGCAGCGGATCGAGCCGGGCCCGTTTGCCCGGCCGGTCCGGGTCGCCGCCGCGTTCTTCAAAGAGGCGGTCCATTGTGTGTTCCGGCAGTTGGGCCAGGGCGCCAAAGTCGGCATCAATCGACAAATCGGCGTAGACGTCTCCCAGGGCACCAGGACCGGCGCCCCAAACCGGGACGCGGTAGGCCCAACCGCGGTCAAGTAGAGTCTCAACCGCCTGAATCATGGCTGGCATGGACTCAATCACACCGCGGTAGTAGTCCGGTGGGATGACCCGCAAGGCGGCCATGTCGCGGCGGTAGACGTTGGTTTGGCTGGTGGCGATCTTGTCCCACTCTTGGCCGGTCGACCTGGCCCTTTCCAGCAGTGGATTGTCAATGTCGGTCACACATTGGGCGTATTGGATGGTCAGGCCGGCGTCACGCCAGGCCCGGACCAGCAGATCGAAAGCCAAATAGGTCGCGGCATGACCCAGGTGGGTCGAGTCATAGGGTGTGATGCCGCAAACATAGAGCGAGGCTGTGTCTCCGATGGCCGAGGCTTCCAGGGCTCCGGTGACATCGTTGAGGATAAGCGGGATATCACCTGTGCCTGGAATGACGCTAACCGAAGGCCCAGTCCAAGCATGCACGCAGCTAAGCCTACTGGGCGGCGAGCACCCCTGCTGCCAGCAATATCAACACTAGCGAGCCAATCGCCACCCGGTAGTAGACGAACGGTTTGAAAGAGAAGGTCGAGACTATCTTGAGGAAGGCGATGATGACGAAGTAGCCAACCACGAATGACACAATCGTCGCCACCACGGTGCCACCCCAGCCGGGGAAGTTGGCGTCTGTTGGTTCGCCCAAAGACCGGACCAATTCGAGTAGGGCTGAGCCAAAGACAGCCGGCATGGCTAACAGAAACGAATAGCGGGCCGCGGCCGAGCGGCTGTAGCCCATAAACAGCCCGGCCGAGATTGTGCCGCCGGAACGCGAAACCCCAGGAATCAGGGCCAAGGACTGGGCCAGCCCAAAGATCAAGCCGTCTCGCCAGCCCAGTTGGCTCAGCTCCTTGCCCGGTCGGTGTCCAAGAAAACTATCGGCCAGCCACAAGACCCCGGCGAAGCCCACTAGCATCGCTGCCACCAGCCATAAGGAGCGCAAATGGGTCTCAATTGAGTCTTTGAATAACCAGCCCAAGATGACTACAGGCAAGGTGCCGACAATTATTAGCCAGCCCATTCTGGCGTGATCATCAACCGGCCGGCCCTTGAACAGCACCACTGACCGGCCCCAAGACACGGCGATTTTCTTGACCTGCTGCCTGAAGTAGAGCAAAACCGCCGCTTCGGTACCAATTTGGATGATGGCGGTAAAGGCCGCACCTGGGTCGGCCCAGCCAAACAGCCCACTAAAGATCCGAATGTGGCCGGACGATGAGACAGGCAGGAACTCGGTTAGCCCTTGGATTAGGCCTAGAATCACCGCCTGCCAGGATTGCACCTGGCGAGTCTCCCACACCGGCTGGCCTTTTGCTTGTTAGCCTGACCGGCGTGGAGTATCGCAAACTCGGCCGCAGCGGCCTGAGGTTGTCCTCGATTGGTCTTGGCACCATGACCTGGGGCCGTGACACTGAGCAGATGGATGCGGCCGACCAATTGGCCGATTTCCTGGCCGAAGGCGGCAATCTGGTCGACACGGCCACCTCCTATGGTGACGGCGCAGCTGAGAGGCTACTGGGTCAGCTGATGGCACCAGGTTCGGTGGCCAGCCGCCAGGACCTAGTCATATGCACTAAGTCTGGTACTCGCCTGCGCGGTCAAAGCGCCATAGTTGACGCGTCACGTGGCAACTTACTGGACTGCCTTGACGCTTCACTGAGGCGGCTTGGCACTGACCACGTTGATCTTTGGCTGGTTCAGAGCCCAGACCCGCAGACCCCGCTGGATGAGACTCTCTCAGCCCTGGAATTTGCCGTGGCCTCGGGCCGGACCCGTTACGTTGGCCTGTCTAACCATCCGGCCTGGCAGCTGGCCGTGGCCGCGGCCAAACTCGAAGGCGGTATTGGCCTGGCGGCCAGCCAGAATGAATACTCCTTGTTGGCCCGCCAAATCGAAGCTGAACTGATGCCGGCCACCGGCGCACTCGGCATCGGCCTGCTGGCTTGGTCACCTTTGGGACGCGGGGTTCTAACCGGCAAGTACCGCCACTCGATCCCGGCTGATTCACGCGCCGCCTCGGCCCATTTGGCTGGTTTTGTCCAGCCCTACCTCAATTCTGCCGCCGCGGCGGTGGTCGATGCGGTAGTGGCAGCAGCCGAAGGGCTGGCTTTGGCGCCACTCGATGTGGCCTTGGCCTGGGTCCGCGGCCGGCCAGGAGTGGCTAGTGCCATTGTTGGGGCACGGACCGCTCCTCAACTAAGGGTGGCCCTCAAACAAGCGGATCTGGTCCTGCCGCAGGCCATCAATGAGGCTCTCAGCGAGGTCAGCGGGCCTGAAGCCTAGGCCGCCCCCACCTAAGCCCGGCCAGTCAGCTAGTCTTCGTTTTCCTCCTCGTCGAAGTCGAAGTCTTCGTCGTCTTCGTCTTCGTCGTGACCGGCCTCGTCGCCACCGTCTTCATCATCTTCGTCGTATACCAAGAAGGGGGTGTCGATTCCGTGGGCCTCGTAGAGCGCTTCGTCGTAGGTCTCGAACGCATCAATCAGGGTCTGATAGGCACTGACAAAGGAGGGATCGTCTTCACCTCGGCCACTGGCGGCGGCCGCAAAGTGCTGGTCCAGAGCGGCGATCAGTCGGTCCAAGGCGGCGCGCGGTTCGACGTTCATGCCATGACGCTACCGCGCCGGGGCCGCTAGAGCCAGAGGTCTAGAGCATCAGTATCAGCACTGCGCCAGGAAATCGGCTAGCACTTCAGCGCCAAAAGCCAGGGCCTCAACTGGCACACGCTCGTCGACTCCGTGGAACATGGCTGTGAAGTCGAACCCGTCCGGCAGGCGCAGGGGTGCGAAACCGTAACAGGCTAGTGAAAGGCGGCTGAGAGCTTTGGCGTCAGTTCCGGCTGGCAGCATATATGGCACGATGCCGGCGCTTGGGTCGGCCCTTTTCAGCGCCGCTTTCATGGCGCTAACCAACGGTCGGTCCAGGGGGGCTTGGACGGCCACGTCGTCGTTGATGGTTTCGACCTTGACCTGCGGCCCGGCCAGGTCGGTGACGGTTTCGAAGACTAGGTCACGCTGGCCGGGCAGGGGCCTAATGTCGATCATGGCTTGGGCCCGGCCCGGCACCACATTGACCTTGGACCCAGCGTCAAGCCCAGTGAGGTTGCAGCTGGTGCTAAGCGAAGGTGCCACCCAGCGTCCGGCCGGGCCAAAGGCGGCAATGATCTGGTCAATGGCGGCTGGGTCGTCCGGTTCAAACCTCAAGCCGGTCAACTCAGATGCACCTTCGAGCAGGGCTGTCATTGTCGGTGTCAACTCTCTTGGCCAGGATACTTGGGCGATCCGGGACAGGGCATCGACCAGGTGGTTGACAGCGTTGTCGGGGTTTTGGGCAGAACCGTGGCCGGCCGTGCCCTTCGCCACCAGCCGTAGCCAGGCAATGCCCTTTTCGGCCGTCTGGATCAGGTAGGTCCGCCGCCCGGCCAAGCTGGTCGAAAAGCCGCCCACCTCGCCGACGGCCTCGTTGGCACCTTCGAAAAACTCCCTTTGGTGGTCAACTAGCCAATGGGCGCCCAGTTTGCCGCCGGATTCCTCATCGGCAAAGAAGCACAACAAGATATCCCGCGGCGGCTTGGTGCCGGTTAAGGCCCACTGCTTGACCACGGCCAACATCATGGCGTCGACGTTTTTCATGTCGACCGCGCCGCGGCCCCAGAGTATTCCGTCAATGACCTCGGCTCCGAAGGGGTCGACCTGCCACTCCTGGGCAATTGCCGGCACCACGTCAAGGTGGCCGTGCCAAACCAAGGCCGGCCTACTTCCCTGGCTACCCTCGATCCGCAGTAGAACCGAAGCCCGTTTCGGTCTTGATTCAACTAGATGCGGTTCATAACCCAAGTCCTGGAGCAAACCAAGGACGTATTCGGCCGCCAGGCGCTCCCCGACTGAGCCGTCATCGCCGGTATTGGTGGTGTCAATCCGAATCAGGTCGCGGCAGATCGACAGCGTCTGGGCAGCCAAGTCGGTCGAATCGGATTCCACTTGGCCACCCTACCGGCTGGCCAATCGCCACCAGCCGGTACCACTCGGCACGGCCCCGAACCGTCTGACCGCAGCGCCCGGCATCGGCCCCAATCAAGGCGCTGCCTGCGCGCCGCCCACCTCAGGCCCTTGGCCGCCCAGAGGGGTCAGGCGCGCCGCGATGACCACCGCCCTCGGTGTTAGGCTGGGGCGTCTGGCCGCGCCGAATAATGCCGTTGGGAGAGTAGTTGCGCACCTCAGGAGCCCTGCTCAGAATCGCAATGGCCCTTGGTGGCTTGATACCGGGCCTGGCGCTGGCTGTGGGCCCTTGGCAGGTGCCGCCACTGCTGGCACTAGCTGCTTTTGGGCTGGCTGTTTGGTGCGCTGCGACCATGCTTGGCTGGGCGGTCGAAGTAGCTGAATTGGACATTGCCGGAGCACTGGCTTTGGCCCTGGTGGCGATCGTGGCCCTACTGCCGGAATATGTTGTCGATGTGTTACTGGCTTACAAAGCTGGTGCTGACCCTTCGCGCATACCCGAGGCCTCGGCCAATATGAACGGCGCCACCAGGCTGGTGATTGGACTGGGCCTGCCTCTAGTGGTGCTGCTCGGTCTCAGGCGGCAACGTCGCCGGGCCCAAAGCCCTCAGGCCAGCGGGTTATCGCCGCTTCAGGCCAAGCCGCCACGTTTCGCCAGCCTGGAGATCCCGGCGGAGCAGCGCTCGATTCAGGCCTTCGCGGTTTTGGCCAGCTTGGTTGCCATGCTGGGCGTGGCGACCGGGCGGATCCACATCATTCTGGGCCTGGTGCTGATCCTGGTATTTGCCTTTTTCTTGTGGCATGCCAGCCAAGGTGAGGTTGAAGAACCTGAGCTGGTCGGGGTGGCGGAAGTGATTGGCGCCCTGGCCAAGCGACGGCGCTGGACCGTCATCACGGCCATGTTTGTGCTGGCCGCCGTGACGATTTTGCTGGTGGCCGACCCGTTTGTCGAATCGTTGCGCAGTGTTGGTGAGCAATTCGGTTTGCCCAACTACTTGTTGATCCAGTGGCTGGCTCCGTTGGCCAGCGAGGCGCCTGAGTTCATTATCGCCTTGACGCTGGCGGCCCATGGACGCACGGCGGCAGCGGTCGCCATGTTGACCACGGCTGTTGTCAACCAGTGGTCGGCCTTAGTTGGCTCATTGCCAATCGCCTTCAAGTTGGGTGGCGGCGGTTGGGCTTTGCCCTTGACCATGGAATCCGGTCGCCAGATGCAGGAGTTCGCCCTGACAGCATCGCTGACCTTGTTGGTAATCGCCTTTCTGGTCTCGCTACGCATCCCAAGTTGGGCTTGCTGGTACATCCTGGCTTCGTTTGTGGCCGAGTTCGCCTTGCCGGATCGACATGCCCGGCTGACCGTGGCGGCGGTCAATGGCGCGGTCGCCCTGGTCATGTTGGTGATCCACGCCCGCCACTTGCCGCAGCTTGTGACCGAGCCACTTCGGGTCTTCCGGAGCCGCCGCAAGGCTGTCAGCGCCAGCTAGCGCCCTGCTTCCAGACCGTTCCAGCTGGCTTTGGCGGCGGATCCTACACCTGGGCGGGTACCGATCAGAGCCAGGGGCGCACCAAGTTGTGCTGCTCCCACAGGTCCGGCATCGACTCGAGGTCAGAAGCCAGGAGCGTGCCAATCCAAATGTCAACGCCCTCGCCCCGGCTAATGCAGTGTGACCGAATTGTGCCCTCGACTGTGAAGCCGCAACGCACAGCCAGCACCCTGGACGGCCAGTTGCCAACCATGGCTTGCCACAGAACCCGTCGCATGCCAAGACCGTCCGGCTCGGGTTCAAGCGCGTGGGCCACAACCACTTGGACTGCCGCAGTGCAGATTCCTTGGCCCCTAAACTCCGGCGCTATCAAGTAACCAATCTCGACCGAGCTGGGGCCGTCTGGTTTTAGCCCAACGCTACCGGCCAGAACCGGCCGACCGCTTTCGTCCGGCACCCGGATACCCCAAACCCGCACAGAGGTCATCGGGTTGTCCCAGCCTTTAGCGCAGGTGTCGACTGTGAACCTGGCGGCGTCCTCCAGCCGGTAGGGTACTGGCACTTCGGTCCAGCGCTGGATTTCGGGATCCTGGCAGTATTCGTAAACCCGGTCGGCATCCGCAGGGATGATTGGCGTCAACTCGCACAACCGGGCCGAAAGGCCGTATGGGTTCACGCCTCAAGCCTAAATCACCAGGTCACATTGCGCGGCGCAACGCGCCGGGCGAAATGACTGAGGCCCCGGCGGCCGTGACCTGTGCGATTAGGGCCTTATCGGCAGTGGCCACGACCACCGGACCGGCGGAATTGGTCGCGTCAGCCAGGGCCAGTTCGGTTTGGCGGACAATTTCCGCGTCGCCTTCGCCTGGGGCGTCGACCACTCTCAGGCCCGGCAGTTGACCGGCGCCACGGGCCTGGCCTTCGAGTACCAGTACAATCCTGGGCCACCAACCGGCCGGCGCTGTTAACCCCAAAGGTTGCTCCGCCGGCGGCAAGATGGCTCGATTAGGTGAGAAAGCGGCATCGGACTGCGGCAAACTGGCCGCCGCCAAACCGCGCTGCGCCATCACCGCCAGTTCGTCACGCAGCCTGACTGCCGCGCCGGCGCGGTCTTTCCACCAGCCATCGGGCTTGGAGCCAACCAGGTTGGCGCCGTCCACAATCAAGCAGGCGCTGGCCCCCAATAGCGGCTGCAAAGACGGCCAGGCCTGGTCGAAACCGGGGTGAAGCTGGTGGGATGCCAGCTCAGCGGCCTCAAACCAGCGGACCTCGGAGGTCTCCCAGTTACCCGCCTGGGACTCGAACCGGTTGGAGGCTCGGGCCACCACCGTGGTGTAGGACCAGCCATCATGCTGGGCGATCGACCACGATTCGGCTTGGACCTGGTTTAGGTCGAACGTGATCTCCTCTCCAGCTTCGCGAAGCGCGGCGGCCAGGGGTTTTTCGCCCTGCTGGCGGGCACCGCCTGGAAGTCCCCAGGTCGAACCGTGATGCGAGGCCGGCGACCTGAGCTGAAGTAGGACTGAGCCGTCGAAATGGATCAGCAGACCGGCAGCGCCGAATTGGCCCCAGTGGTAGTTGTCGCAATCGGCGCAAAAGTGCCAGCCGTCGGCCGGGTCGACCGTAACCTGGTTCGACTTGGCTCTGGAAATGAGGTGATTGACCCGGCGCATGACCCCTGGCATGGCTGCTTCGATCTGGTCCAGGGCGGCTTCGAAATCATCAGGCCCGCCGTACCAAGGGTCGTCAATGTCGATGGCGGCGCTAGGCACTTGGCCCGGCAGCGACCGGTCAAATTGGCGCAGCATGCGCAGACGCGACGGGTCGGCCCCGCGGCGCAGCAGGGCTTGATAATGGTGGTAGGTCATGGCCAAAATAACGTCTGTGGTGGCCAGTTCGCTGTCGGTGATCCGGTGGGCCTGATGGCCCGCGGGAAGGCTGTAGCCCCTGGCGGCCAAGGCGCGTTTCGCCCTGGGGTCGATTGGGTTGCCGTGTTCTTCACTGGAGATACCCGACGAGGCCACTGCCACTTGTTCCAAAAGCCCCTGGCGCTCCAGGTTGGCTTGGATGACTACCTCGGCCATAGGCGAACGGCAAATGTTGCCTGTGCATACCGCCTGTAGCTGGATCACCGAATCATTCTTCCACGTGACCTGGGCCCCTATCCGGCCAGTTCGGCTTCGCGCTTGACCGTGGCGGCCACCGCCGCCACTACCGCCGCGGAAAAGCCACGCTCCTCTAACTCGGTCAAACCGGCCACCGTAGTGCCGCCGGGTGAGGAGACCTGGTCAATCAGCGCCCAGGGGTGAAGTTGGCTGGCGCTGAGCAGTTTGGCTGAGCCGAGCACGGCTTGGGTGGCGACCTCAAGGGCCTGGGCCTTGGACATGCCGGCCGCCAGGGCACCTCGCGCCAGGGCCTCAACCATGAGGAAAACCCAAGCTGGTGACGACCCGGCCACGGCGGTGAAAGCGCCGAAAAGGCGTTCTTCGATTTGGACTGCTTGGCCCATGCCGGCGAACAGCTCAAGTGTGTCCCTGACCTGAGCTGGGTTTACGGCGGCATTAGGCGCCACCGCGGTCATACCGGCGCCCACCTTGACGTTTAGGTTTGGCATGGCCCTGATGATCGGGACCTTTGGGCTAAGCCAACTCTCCAGCCTGGCCAGCTTGACTCCGGCGGCAATTGAAACGACCAAGCGGCGCCGGGCCACGATTTGGGTCGCCATTTCGCGCAAGACCTGGTCCATGAAGGCCGGTTTGACCGCCAAGATAACCGTTGGGCTGGCCTCGGCCACTTCTTGGTTTCCGGCCATGGCCTCAATACCTGTGCTTGAGGCGACTTGCTGCAGGCGACCCTCGTCAAGGTCATAAGCGCAGATTTCGCTGGGCAGGGCATAACCGTCGTTGACCAGGGCGCCGATGATGGCCCCAGCCATGGCGCCGGTTCCAATGAATCCGTATCGCATGGCGCCAACTCTACGTTGTGGTGCAATGGTGTGGTGGAAAAGGTCAGGCTCGATTCGTGGATGTGGTCGGTGCGGTTGTTTCCGTCCCGCTCGGCTTCAGCTGCGGCTTGCAAAGCCGGTCACGTCCGGGTCAATGGTGAACGGGCCAAACCGGCTACCGGCGTGGGCTTGGGTGACCAGGTTCATGTTCGCGGTGGGCGGCGCGAGCGGATCGTGGTGGCAAGGCAGTTACTGGTGAAACGGGTCGGTGCGGCTCTGGCGGTCGAGGCCTACGATGACCACTCTCCCCCGCCGCCTGGGCGCTCCAGCCGGGAAGGCGCTACCTTCGCCGTGCGCCAACCCGGCAGCGGCCGGCCCACCAAGGCCCAGCGCCGCCAGCTCGACAAGCTGCGCGGCCGTTCGTCCAATTGATCCCCAACTCCACCATGTTTCGCCTGATCAGAGCGGTGTCCGAGGGGGGACTTGAACCCCCATGCCCCGTTTAGGGCACTAGCACCTCAAGCTAGCGCGTCTGCCAATTCCGCCACTCGGACTGACCTGCGGTGAGCCAGGACAACATACCACGGCGCGCCGCGCCTCCACCCCCGCCGGCGCTGGGGCAAACTGGCTGCGTGACAACTGCGCCACCCAGCTCTGATGTGCCTAGGGGGCTGCGGCTTTCGGCTGGTTACGCCTGGCGCCTGTTGGTCATCGCGGCGGCCGTCGGCGTGGTGGTTTACGCCGTCTCTATGGTCCAGCTTGTGGCGGTGTCGATGTTCTTGGCAGCCGTCATCACCGCCGCCTTGCGGCCCCTGGCCGACCTGCTAGACCGCATCATGCCCAGAGCCTTGGCCACTGTGCTGGCCTATGTCATCGCCCTGGCCGGCTTAGGTGGGATCGGCATTTTCATTACTATGTCCGTTTCGAACCAATTCCAGCAGTTGTGGAACGAGCTGCTGTCTGGCCTAGGCGAAATTGATGCCTGGATCCAGCGCCTGCCCTGGCGGGCTGAGGGGTTCGATCTGGCTCAGCTTGGCCAGTCGCTCCAAGACTGGGTCGAAAACAACCAGGGCACCATTGTCAGCGCTGTGGTGACCAGGGCCGGAATGGCGGCTGAGATCCTCACCGGTGTGGTCTTGGCGCTGTTTTGTTCGGTTTTCTTTGTCAACTCTGGGCGCTCGATGTGGCAGTGGTTCCTGGACCAAATACCCAAGTCGGCTCGCGGCCGCTGGCATGCGGGCGGCTCGGCTGCCTGGCACACCTTTTCCGGCTATGTTCGCGGCATCAGCCTGGTGGCCGCCACCAACGGCCTGTTCTGCGGCATCGCCCTGTCGATTATGGGTATCCCATTGGCCGCACCAATTGGTCTACTGGTGACTATGGGCACTTTTCTACCCTATGTTGGCTCGGCCATTGCCTTGTCGACGGCCGTCATCGTGGCCTTTGCGGCCAAGGGGCCTTGGTGGGCCTTGGGCGTGGTGGCGTTGATCGTGGTAATTGGCCAAATTGAGGGCCATTTGCTTCAACCACTGATCATGGCCAAGCAGGTCAAGCTGCATCCGGTGATGGTGGCAGTGGCGGTCGTGGCCGGCGCCTTGGCTGCCGGCTTGCTTGGTGCCGTCGTGGCCGTGCCACTAGTGGCCGTGGCCTGGTCGGTTTTCGACCGGCTGCGGGCTTTCGATCCTGATCCAGGTGACCTTGAGGTGGATGTCACTGCACCTTCGTAGATAGGTCAAATCGGCTTTACCTTCGAGGCCAAACGGTGCTTGGATGGTGGCGTGCGTTTAACTCGGGTCGTGGCCACCACGCTGGTCTCACTGCTGCTGGCCGCTTTGGGCCTGAGCCGAATCCTGGCCCGGTGGGGCGCCACCGCCGCCGAGCGGGCAGCGGACTACCCCGGCGAGGACCTGTTGAGCCAACCGCGGTGGCGAGCCACCAGGGCCATTTCGATCGATGCCCCACCGGAAAAGGTCTGGCCCTGGATAGCCCAGATTGGCCACGGCCGCGGCGGTTTTTTGGGCGGTGAACTGCTCAAAGTCCTGGCCACGAGCACAACTCCGCCGGCCAGCGAAATCCTGGAGGAGTTCCAGAACCTGGCCGTGGGTGATGTCATCGACGCCACCGACCAGGTTTATTTCACCGTGGTGCAGGTTGAACCACCGAACAGTTTGGTTTTCATGTCGGATAGGCGCAACTATGTGGCCCAACCGTGGTCCTCGGTTCACTCCATCAACGTCATGCCTGAGGGTGAAGGCGGCTCACGGGTGGTGCTGCGCGAGAACGCCGATTGGGCCAGCTGGGTCATAGGTCTGAACATCCAAACTACGGACTTTGTCAAAGGCCTGCTTTTCCGCAACATTATGAAGGCGCTGAAACAGGCCGCCGAGTCAACCCCTGAGGGTTTCTGACCTTATCTCTTGGCCCACGTTCATTGGCGGTTAGAAACTGCCTGCCCCCGCCCTGGCCGGCGCCTAGCCATGGGCTCACCGCCGCCTTTTGGTTTTTTGGCCACCTCAGCGGACTTAGCCGGACCGCCGGCGCCAAGCCCGCCGGCTAGCGTCTGCCCCCAAGATCACCAGGGCTACCCAGACGGCGGCGAAACCGAGCCACCGCCCCAGCGGCATGGCTTCACCCAGAATGATCACGCCAACTAAGAACTGCAGCACTGGGCCCAAGAACTGGATTTGGCCCATCGTGGACAGCGGGATGCGTCTCAGCCCGCCGTTACACAGCAACAGTGGCACCACTGTGACCACGCCCAAGCCGACTATGGCCAAGGCGTGCCAAGCGCCAAAACCGAGGAACGACTGACGCCCAGTAACGCCAAACCAGATCAACACGCCCACCGCCACGGGGGCGACCACCAAGGTTTCGATCCCCAGTGTGGTCAAAGTGGGTAGCGCCTGACCGACCGTTTTTTCGATGAAGGAGTAGACGGCGAAGGTTAATGCCACGGTCAGCGCGATCCAAGGCAGGTGACCGGTGGCCCACCAAACCAGGCTCATGCCGATGGCGGCCACACCGACCGCCGTCCACTGCACCACTGCTAAACGTTCGCCCAGAAAGGTCACGCCCATGGCCACGGCCAGCAGTGGGCTGATGAAATACCCCAAGGCGGCGTCAATGACCTGACCGGACAAAGTGGCGTAGATAAAGGTCAGCCAGTTAATGGTGAGGAGTAGGCCGGCCACGGTCAGCAGGCCGAATTGGCGGCGGTTACGCAGTGCCGCCAGAGCCACACGCCTCTGGCCGGTCAAACCGACTAGTAGGACACAGACCAGCAGCGACCAGACCACTCGTTGGGCGATTAGCTCCAACGATGAGGTTGGTCGCGCCAGCAGCAAGTAGAGAGGGAAAAAGCCCCACCAGATATACGAGCCAATGGCCAGCGCCAGGCCGTCTCGGTAGCGGCGGGTCGACACGGATTCATCATAGGTGCCTTGGCCTGTGCCAGGTGCCCGCCTTCTCGGCTGACCACACCGTTGGCAGGGCCTTACTGGAAATCGCGGGAGCGGGCCGGCACCGGCAGATAGAGCGGGTGGAGATGACCGGCTTTGACCCCAACCGCACCATCTTGCTTTTCCAGGCGACCGCTAACCACCAGGGCTGAGGCGCCGCGAGCGATTTTGCGGTACTTATTCCAGACATCGGCCGTACAGACCACATTGAGCTGGCCGGTTTCGTCTTCAAGCGAGATGAAGGTGACACCCCTGGCGGTGCCGGGACGCTGTCGGTGGGTGACCACACCGGCTACTTTTAGCCACAGGCCCTCAACCTGGTCTTGGACTTCGATCAGTCGGAAAACCCCGGCGGCGTCCAATTTGTGGCGGACATGAGCTGTCGGGTACTCCCCCAGTGACACCCCGGTGGACCAGTAGTCGGCGTAGGCCAGTTCCGCCCGGCTCATAGTCGGTAACGCCGGGGCCTCTAAGCCCACCGATGTGCCGGGCAAAGTGCCGGCCCCGCCCACTGCGCCGGCCGCCCACAAGGCTCGCCGCCTGTCCCCGGCCAAAGTGTCCAAAGCCCCAGCGGTGGCCAGGGTTTCGAGTTGGGCCGTGGTCAGTTCGGCCCGCCGGGCCAGGTCCTCCAGCGAGCTAAAGGCCGCCTCTTGGCGGGCTGCCACGATGCTTTCCGCCACCGCTGAGCCAATCCCGCGGACCTCGGCCAGCCCTAGACGCAGGCCAAGGCCCCGGTCGCCGCGTAGCAGCCCGGGGTGCGGTCCAACCCGGTTAGAAGGCGGCGGCGTTGGCTCCGGCCCGCTTGGCCCAACCGCTTCGACACTGGCCTTGGCGGCGGAGACAGCCACGTTTGGCCCTAACACCACCAGGCCGTGCCGCCGGGCGTCCGCCACTAAGGTTTGCGGCGAGTAGAAGCCCATCGGCTGGCTGGCCAGGATTGAGGCGTAGAAGGCGGCCGGATGGAACACCTTAAGCCAGGCGCTGACGTAGACAATCAGAGCAAAGGAAAAGGAATGCGATTCGGGGAAACCAAAGTCAGCAAAGGCCCGCAACTGGTCCCAGATTCGTTGGCGCACTTTAGGTGAGTCAATGCCGTGGGCGGCCATACCGGCCAACAGATCATCTTTGATCGCCGCCATCCGCTCGACTGAACGTTTGGCGCCCATGGCCCGGCGTAGCTGGTCAGCTTGGGACGGGCTGAAACCGGCCGCGTCGATGGCGATTCGCATCAGCTGCTCTTGGAACAGTGGCACGCCAAGCGTCTTTTCTAAGGCTGGGCGCAACAATTCGTGGTCGTAGCTGACAGCCTGGCGCCCGCGGGCTCGTTCGATGTAAGGGTGAACCGATCCGCCCTGGATTGGGCCGGGGCGGATCAGAGCGACTTCGACCACTAGGTCATAGAACTTCCGTGGCCTAAGCCGCGGCAAAGTCGCCATTTGGGCTCTGGACTCGACTTGGAAAACCCCGACCGTATCCGCAGCGCAAAGCAGGTCGTAGACCTCTACCACCTCCGGCGGAATGGTGTGCAGCTCCCAGCGTTTGCCCTCGGTCCGTTCAATCTCATCAAAGGCCAGACTGACTGCCCCCAGCATGCCCAGTCCCAGCAGGTCGAATTTGACTAACCCGGCTTGGGCCACGTCATCCTTGTCCCATTGCAGCACCGAACGGTCCGCCATCCGGCCCCATTGCACCGGGCAAACGTCGATCACCGGCCCATCGCATAAGACCATGCCGCCGGGGTGTATACCCAGGTGGCGAGGCAAAGATGTCAACTGCTCAGCAAGGTCCAAGACATCTTTGGGGATGCCGCTGAGGTCGTCATCAGCCACTTCCACTTTGGCCCCGGCCTTGCCCCAGGGCCGGTAGTGGATCTGGCCCCGCTTGAGGTCGCCATAGCGTTCGATCCGCTTGGACCAAGCGGCCAGCTGCCCCGGGTCATAGCCCAAGGCCCGGCCGGCATCACGCAAGGCCAAACGGGTGCGATAGGAGATCACCGCGCCAACTAAGGCCGCCCGTTCCCGGCCGTATTTGGCGTAGACATGTTGAATTACCTCCTCGCGCCGGCCGGATTCGATGTCGAGGTCAATATCGGGATAACCCTCACGTTCTGGGGCCAAGAACCGTTCGAACAGCAGCCCGTGGCGGACCGCGTCGACCGCCGTGATGCCAAGGGCGTAGCAAACGGCCGAATTGGCCGCGCTACCCCGCCCCTGACACAGGATGGATTGGTCACGGCAAAAGTCGACTATCTCCCACATGATCAGGAAGTAGCCGGCCAGGTCGAGCTGGGCGATGATGGTCAGTTCGTGTTCAAGCACGGCGTAAGCCTTGTCGTTGCCTGCCCCTGGTGGTCCGTAGCGCCTCTTGGCGCCGGCCAAGGTCAAATGGCGCAGCCAGCTGTTGTTGTTGTGCCCGGCCGGCACCGCCACTGGCGGCAGCTGAGGTGCTATCAACCGCAGGTCAAAGGCGCATTCGGCACCCAGAGCGGCAGCCATAGCGACCGCCTCAGGGTGTGTCCGATGCCGGCGCGCCACGTCGGCAGGGCATCTCAAGTGGGCGGTCGGTGCGGCGGGCAGGTAGCCGTCCATTTGGTCCAGCGATTGGCGCTGCTTCAACGCGGCCATAGCTGTGGCCAGTGGGAACTGACTTGGGTTGGCGAAGTGAATATTGCCGGTGGCAACTAAAGCCGTCCGGCCCCGCTGGGCCACCTGGGCCAGGGCGTCACAGCGGGCCGGGTCGAAGGGATCACCGCCCTGGGTGATCTCGACGGCCACATTGTCCCGGCCAAATAGCGCGGTCAGTTGGTCAAGAGCCCGCCCGGCCGCGTCCAGGTTCCACCCATCGACGCTCTCGATCCCTCTCAAGGGTCCTTGGCGGCAGCCGGTTAGGACCAGCCATTCGCCGCCACCTTGCTCAGCCAGTTCTTCCAGTTCAAAACTCGGTTGACCTTGCGGCCCTGGGAGATTGCCTAACGCCACTCTCCCAGGGTCCGGTGCAGCCTTTTTTGGCCGCGTCTTCGCTGGCAGAAGCTTCGCTTCTGCCGCGTGCGACACGGCGGGGGGTGTTTGGCAACGCCCCCCTAAGCGCAAATAGCCGCGGGCAATAGTGCGGGATAGCCGGCTGTAACCGGCCGGTCCCCGGGCCAAAACCAGCAGATGGGCGCCGTCACTTAGAGTCAGTTCGGCGCCGTAGAGCGCGGGCAGGCCAACTGCCCGGGCGGCGGCGGCAAACTGGACTACGCCGTAGAGCCCGTCATGATCAGTCAGGGCCATGGCGGATAGGCCCAATTGGGCCGCCCGCTCAGCTAAATCGGCCGGTTGACTGACCCCGTCTAGAAAACTGAAAGCGCTGTGGGCGTGCAGCTCGGCATAACGTGGCCCGGGCGCCTCATCCACCAACCTCTTAGTCATAGACCCCCTCAATCTGCCAAACCCCGTTTTGACAGGCCAACAAGGACAAGACGGTGCCATTTGGCCGCGTCTTCGCCGGCAGAAGCTGCGCCTCTGCCGCGTGCGACACGGGGGTGCCCTCAGGCACCGTCGTGTCAAGGGCGGCGCTATTTGGCCGCGTCTTCGCCGGCAGAAGCTGCGCCTCTGCCGCGTGCGACACGGGTTGATCCGATTCGACCTGGAGGTAGACCCGGCGCTGTGGTTGTCTGGTCCACCACCGCTCTACTACGGGCCAAGGGCCGGCCCAACCCTTAACCGGGGCGTTGTCTAGGCGGCTTGGCTCCCCCGACAACTCCAAAGTGGCGCTGACGCGCACCAGGTTGCCACCGGCATCGGACAGATTGACCGGCCACGGCTTAGATGGCACCAAAGCTGGTGCTGGGTCAGGTAACTTGCCTGGCCAAGGTTGGTTTAGCGGGCGCAACGGCACGGCCTCATCGCCCCATTGGACCAGGCGGATGCGGCTACGGGGGTCACGCCCACCTTGTTCAACTGGCTGGAAGACGGCGCCTTCGCCCAGCATGGCTTGGAGACGATCAGCCCCGCGGGCGGCCCTGGCCTGGGCTTGGCCTTCGTTGTCCCATAGGCGCGCGGCCGATCCCCCGGCTGGATGAACTTCCTCCGCCTGTAGGCGGATCAGCACTAGGGCTCCGGTCGGAGCTAGACCACTGCGACCAGTCAGCCAGCCCTCCAACTGCCAACGCAGGCGGTCACGCACCCCGGTCGCGTCAACGCCGTCAAGCCGCCAGCTGCGGCTGAGGGTTTCGCCGTGTTCGGTGGTGGCTTCGATCCTGAGCCGGTCATAGCTCTGGCCGTGATGGGCCAATTGGCGGTGAAGATCTTCCGCTAAGCGGCGGCCCAAAAAGGCGGCAGCCTCAATCTGGGTGACAGGCGGGTCGGGTTGGGCTTGCACCACGAACTGAGGCTCTGGTCTCAGAGCCGTCACGATCAGGGCGTCTTCTGCCCTGGCCAGGCGCCTAGCCCAAATACCGGTGGTGCCAAAACGCTCGCTGACGGCGCTGGCTGGCAGATTGGCTAGATCCCCCAAAGTCCGCACGCCTAGGCGGGCTAGCAGGTCGATCAGAGGGTTCAAAACGTCAGCCTGGACCGTGCCTTGCAGAGCCAGTTGGAGCTCTGGTAATGGCCTAGGTTCAAGGAATTGACTAGAGTGCCCCGTTTGAACGATCCGGTTCTCCCGCGCCGCCAAGATAGCGGCCAACGGGCCATCAGCCACCCCGACCCAAGCCTCAGAACCAGTCTGAGTGGTGAGCTCATCCAATAGGTGTTCGGCCAGAGCTTGATCAGAGCCGTGGTAACGAGCAGCCCGACCGGCGGGGCATAAGGCCAAACCGGGTCTAAGCAGCTCGACCCCTGGCACCTGGTCATCCAAGGCTTTAGCCAGCTGCGCAAAGGTTCGAGCGTCGCGGGCTTGGTCGGCTGGCACCAGCTGGGCTGCGGGGCAGGCGTCTTGGGCGGTGCGGCGTTTCATACCGCGCCTAGCTCCGGCCTTTCTGGCGGCGGCCGAAAGAGCCTTCACCCGCCCAGAGCCAAGCACAATGACAGGCTGGTCAGCCGGCGCCTGGCCAGCCATGATGGCGGCTACCACCGGCCAATCCGGTACCCACAAAGCGGCCAGGCGGCGGCCAGGCGGCGCACTATTCACTAGCCTTCTGGTCATATCGCTGCCAATCGCTTTGGCTGTTGGTTGGTGGCTAGCGGATCTTGTTGGTGCTGGTGGTCGGGTGGCTGATGTGGCTGGCCGGCCGCCAAAACCTGCGCTCCGGACCAACGCACATCCAGCCACCCGGCTTCTAGCAGGCCATCGCCTTGCCCTAATGACCGGTGGCTGATCTGGCTGATTTCGACTTTGAGTTGAGCCCCAGGCCATTGACCACTAGTCACTAAATAGCCTTGATGGTGACGCAAACGGGCCTCTAAGCGCCGCCGGTCTGCCGCTTGGGAGGCAGTGGCCGTCCAACTATCACCTAATACCACCACGCCAAAGGCGTCGATCAAACTGGCTAGCGCCTTGACCCCACCATCGCCCAGATCCGGTACCACCACCGCTCGTTCCAAGGCCACCCCGGCCTGGGCCGCAGCCAGGTAACCCAGATCAGGCAGGTGGGCCAAGGCGCCCCAGGTTTGGGCCTGCCAAACCCCGGCTGCCACCGCCAGCAAGGCGCTAGTTGAACCAGTAACCTGGGCTACCTGCCCTGGTGCCAACAGTGCCGCAGCTGTGGTCTTGACCTCATCTAAAGTGCACTGGCTGGTCCCGCCGTCTTGTGCGGCCACCAAACGCAACCGCGGCGGGTCCAACGAGCGGTCGAGCCCAGCCTGGCTAACCGGCCGGGTGCCAGTTGAAACCTCGGCCTGCTTGAGCGCCTGGCTGGCCCTGGCCAGGCGTAGTGCTTGGCTCTCCCCCACGTCTAGTCCCTCAAAGTCAATACATTTGTTCTAGACCTATCAGTCTAACATTGCTAGAACATTTGTCCAAGCCCAATTGGCCTACCCCAGCCCAGCCGAGGCACCGCCCGGCATCTAGTCTGTCCAAACCGCACTGCCCTGGATCGAGTCTCACCCTGGCCGCACTGCCCTGGATCGAGTCTCACCCTGGCCGGCCTGGGCTTCCGGCTTGAACTGGGGTTTTACGGAGAACGGTGTCCGGTGCGGGTGAAAGTCGTTCGGCTGGGCCCCGGTGCGGGTGAAAGTCGTTCGGCTGGGCCCCGGTGCGGGTGAAAGTCGATTGGCTGGACCACCGTGCTATCAGCGCACCATTGAAGTAGCATCCAGTTATGAACCTTGAACGAACCCCGCCGCCCGATCCTTACACCCTGTTACCAGCTGTCCCAGCCTTCCAATTGACCAGCAATGACCTGGTCGACGGCGGACCGTTGGACAAGCGCCACGTCCTCGAATTCGACAATATCTCCCCCCACCTGGCCTGGTCTGGTTTCCCCCCTGAGACCAAGAGCTTTGCTGTGACCGACTTTGACCCAGATGCACCAACACCGTCCGGTTGGTGGCACTGGATGCTGGTCGACTTGCCGCCCAGTGTGACCGAGCTCAAGCGCAACGCCGGCCAGTCCGACCAGACCCTGCCCAGCCCGGCCTACCACATCAAATGCGATAACTCGGTTTGGGCCTACGCCGGCTCGGCCCCGCCCCCGGGTGACTACCCGCACACCTACTACTTCGCCGTTCACGCCCTAGACACCGACAAGCTCGAGATTGACAGGGACACCTCGGCTGCCTGCTCCGGTCTGTATATGACCTTCCACACCATCGCTCGGGCGGTTATGACCTCAACCTGGTCAGCGCCAGCCTAAGACGGAGTACCCACCATGCGAACCATTTCTCTGGGCGGCAGCTTCTTAGATGCCCCCGTAATGTCCCTCGGCATGTGGCGAGCCGGAGACATTCCACTGGCCCGGATCAGGGCCATGACCGAAGCGGCCCTGGATTGCGGTGTCAACTTCTTCGACCACGCCGACATCTACGGCAAAGACCATCGCTGTGAGCGCCGTTGGGCTGAGGCCATGCAGTGGACTCCAAGCCAGCGCCAGGACTTGATTATCCAAACCAAGGCTGGGATCAGACAAGATGCTGGTTGGCTCTATGACTTCTCGGCCAAGCACCTAATGAGCACCGTTGAGGAGTCACTCAAGTCCCTGCGCACCGACTACATCGACATCTTGTTGTTGCATCGGCCTGACGCCTTGATGGAACCAGAAGAAGTGGCCCAGGTCTTCGACCAGTTGTGGAACGACGGCAAGGTGCAACACTTCGGCGTCTCAAACTTCACCGCCAGTCAGATCGAACTGCTGACCCGCTACGTCAACCGCCCCATAGTGGCCAACCAGGTTCAGTTGTCTCTGACTCACTGCCCCATCATTGCCCAGGGCTTGGCCGCCAATATGTCGGCAGTCGACGGATCGGTCGAGCGGGCCGGTGGCCTGGTGGAGTACTGCATTCTCAACAACATCACCCTCCAGGCCTGGTCGCCAGTCCAAGCCGGGTTCTTGACCGGTACATTCCTGGCCGATCGAGACAAATACGGGCCGCTCAACGATGTGATTGATCGCTTGGCCGGTGAATACGGGGTCGAACCTGTCGCCATCGCGACCGCTTGGATTTGGCGCCACCCGGCCAACATTCAGGTAGTGCTGGGCTCATCTAAGCCCGAAAGGATCCGGGCTGCCGCCGCCGGCAGCGACATCCGCCTAACGCGCGAACAGTGGTACGAACTGTTTATCGCCGCCGGCCACGAAGTGCCCTAGAAAATGTCCCTACCCCCGCCCAATTGAGGTGCGGCCAATCCAGCTATGGGCCGCGTCCTGGCCTGGCGTCAGCTTTGGGCGCGGATAGCCCAAAAGGCCACGGCCGCGGCCGCAGCGACGTTCAAAGAGTCGACCCCACCGGACATATTGATCCGCACGGACAGGTCAGCCAGCTCAAGTGCACGGGCCGTTAGCCCATCACCTTCGCTGCCGACCATCAAAGCCAGGCGCTCAGGCAAGTCAGTGGCGAAGTCTGCCAGCGGGACGGCATCGGGCGTCAGGGCCATGGCCGCCACCACGAAACCGGCCTGCCTTAGGCGAACCAACTCTCCTGGCCAAGGATCAATCCTGGTCCACGGCACCTGGAAAACCGCGCCCATCGAAACCCTGACAGAGCGGCGGTAAAGCGGGTCGGCGCTGCGTGGGGTCACCAGCACGCCGTCCACGCCCAACCCGGCCGCGCCGCGAAAAATGGCACCCAAATTGGTGTGGTCAACCAGGTCTTCAACAATGACCAGTCGACGCGCCGGGGCCAAGACCTGGTCGAGCGAAGGCAGCTGGGGCCGGCGCATAGCCGCAATCACGCCGCGATGCATCCTGAAACCGGTCACCTGCTGCAAAAGCTGCTCCGAACCGACCAACACCGGCACCGACGCTGGCAGACGCGCCAACATGGGCTCCAAGCGGTCAACCCACTTGGGTGTCATGAGGAGCGAGATCGGCTCGATCCCGGCGTCCAGCGCCCGCCCCAGCACCTCGACGCTTTCGGCCATGAACAGCCCGCGCTCCGGTTCGATCCGCCGCCTCAGTTGCACATCGGTCAGCCGCAGGTAGGGGTCCAAAGACGGCTCGCCGGCCTCGTCAACCTCAATGATCACTGGCGCGGCCGCCTATTCGTGGTGGGCCACAGCCCCGGCAAACTGCGATTGGTAGAGCCGGAAGTAGGCTCCCCTGGCCGCCAGCAGCGAGGCATGGTTGCCCTGCTCAACAATGTCGCCGTGATCCATCACCAAAATCAGATCGGCGTCACGAATAGTCGAAAGTCGGTGGGCAATCACAAACGAGGTCCGCCCCTGCCGCAGCTGTTTCATGGCCTTTTGCACCAACACCTCGGTCCGGGTGTCAACCGAGCTGGTGGCCTCGTCCAGGATCAGGATTTCCGGGTCGGCCACAAAAGCCCGGGCGATTGTCAGCAGCTGCTTCTCGCCAGCCGACAGGTTCGAGGCTTCCTCGTCGATAACCGTTTCGTAACCGTTAGGCAAGGCGTGGACAAAGCGGTCAACATAGGTCGCCTTGGCCGCCTCGAGCACCATCTCATCGGTTGCATCGGACCGCCCAAACTTGATGTTCTCCCAGATGGTGCCTTTGAACAGCCAGGTGTCTTGTAGCACCATGCCCATGGTGATACGCAGATCCTCCCGCGCCATAGTGCGCGTGTTCTCGCCGTCAATGGTGATCAGGCCGCCTTGGATTTCGTAGAACCGCTCCAACAGGTTGACCAGCGTGGTTTTGCCGGCACCGGTAGGACCGACGATGGCGATGTCTTGCCCAGGTTTGGCCGTCAAGTTGAGGTTTTCGATCAGCGGGGTCGACGGGTCATAGCTGAAGGTGACATCGGCAAAAGCGACCCGGCCTTCGACTTCATAGAGTTCGGTTGGCTCGCAGGGATCTTCATCCTGTTCTTCGGCGTCGAGCAGCTCAAAGACTCTCTCGGCACTGGCCACACCTGATTGCAGCAGGTTCATCATTGAAGCGATCTGGCCCACCGGTTGGGAGAACTGCCGCGAATACTGGATGAAGGCCTGGACATCACCCAGCGACATAGTGCCACTGGCCACGCGCAACCCACCTAACACCGCCACCGCCACATAGGCCAGGTTGGAGATGAACATCATGACCGGCTGGATCATCATCGAGATGGCTTGGGCTTTGAAGCTCGATTCGTATAGCTGGCGGTTGCGGTCCTCGAATTCGCTCTCGGCCTGGGGCTGGTGGCCAAAGACCTTGACCAGGGCGTGGCCGGTGTACATTTCCTCGACGTGGGAGTTGAGCTGACCGGTTGAATCCCATTGCTTGATGAACTGGGGTTGGGAGCGTTTGGCGATCAGAGCCGTGATCAGGGCGGCCACCGGCACCGACACCAACATCACTAGCGTCAACCAGCCGGAAATGGTCAGCATCATGATGAAGACGCCAATCAGCGTGAAGACCGCAAAGAGCAGCTGAGTCATGGTCTGCTGCAAGACTTGGCCCATATTGTCGACATCGTTGGTCACCCGGGACAGGACCTCACCCTTTGGTTGGGAGTCGAAATAGCTCAGCGGCAGGCGGGAGAGTTTCTTCTCCACGTTTTGCCTGATCCGGTACAAGGTGTTCTGGATGACGTTGGTCACCAGCAAGCCTTGGATGTAACCGGCCAGGGCCGAGGCCAGGTAGACCACCAGCACGCCCACCAAGATGTGACCCACAGCCGTGAAATCGATGCCGGCACCGATCCGGAAGTCCATTGAGCCCATCATGTCCAGCATGTCCGGCGTGACATTTGGCCCATTAGCTTGGGGGTGGGCCGCGGCCTGCTCCAGCAGCTTCATCGACTGGGCGTGGTCCAGGACGGTGCCAGGTTCGATCACCTTGGCTTTGGCCATCTCCTGACCAATCCGATCGCCCAGGAAACCTGAAAAGACCAGGTTGGTGGCCCGGCCCAGCAGCTTAGGTCCAACTACGCTCAGCGCCACCGAAATCACTGTTAGCGCCAGCCCCAAGCTCAGGCGGAAAGCCTCGGGCCGCAGCAGTTTGATAAAACGCAGACCCGAGGCTCGAAAGGCCAGGGCCTTTTGCACCGGCATGCCGCCACCGTGGCCGCCACCGATACGGCCGCCACCACGCCGCTGAGGCCCACCACTGCGCCCACCTGGCCGGGGCACCGCCACTGAGGCACTTGGCTTAGGAGCGCCCCGGGCGGCATCGGGCCCCGCCTTACCCGGCTCGGCTGAAGCCTTAGCCGCACCGGCCTGCGCCCCGGCTGAGGCGGCCAGTGAGCCAACTCCCCCGCCTTTGATCCGCCGCCGCCGGCTCACCGGGCTTCCTCCAGCGTCATTTGAGATTCGACAATCTCGCGGTAGGTGGGGCAGGCCTGAAGTAACTCTTGGTGGCGGCCCTGGCCCACGATCCGGCCGGCCTCAAGCACCAGGATTTGGTCGGCGTCCATAATGGTGCCGACCCGTTGGGCTACCAACAAGACCGTTGATTCGCGCGTGACCTCACCTAACGCTGCCCTGACGCGGGCATCAGTGGCGAAGTCTAGGGCGGAAAAGGAATCGTCGAAGATATACAACTCAGGCCGGCGCACCACCGCCCGGGCGATGGCCAGGCGTTGACGTTGGCCGCCGGAGACGTTGGTGCCGCCCTGGGCGATCTCCATCTCCAGCCCGTCTTCGTTTTGCCGCACAAATTCCGCCGCCTGGGCGATCTCCAGGGCCTGCCAGATCTCTTCGTCGCTGGCTTCGGCTTTGCCGTAGCGGATATTCGAGGCCACCGTGCCGGAAAAGAGGTACGGCTTTTGCGGCACCAAGCCAATAGTGCTCCAAAGCTGTTGCAGGTCGAGGTCTTTGACGTCGACGCCGCCAACTTCGACCGTGCCCGAGGTGGCGTCAAATAGGCGCGGCACCAGGTTGATCAGCGTGGTCTTGCCTGAACCGGTGGCACCAATTACGGCCGTGGTCTGGCCCACCTTGGCGGTGAAGCTGAGTTCATGCAGCACCGGGCTGTCGGCGCCGGGATAACGGAACGAGGCCTGGCGCATTTCGATCCGGCCCGCCTTGGGCATTGCCTTCTGGGCGTCGGCTACCTGCACGACCGATGACGAGGTCCCCAGAACTTCGTTGATGCGCCCGGCGCAAACCTCAGCTCGCGGCACAAAGAAGAACATCATGGCCGCCATCAGCACCGACATGAGGATCTGCATCAGGTAGGTGATGAAAGCGGTCAGCGATCCAACTTCCATGCCACCTGAGGCGATCCGGTGGCCGCCAAACCAGATCACGGCCACCGAGGTCAGGTTCATCACCAGCATGATGAAGGGGAAGAACAGCGAAAACATGTAGCCGACTGAGCGCTGCAGTGACGTCAAGGACAGGTTGACCTCATCGAAGCGGTCCTGTTCAGCCGAGTCGCGGACAAAAGCCCTGATCACCCGGATACCGTCAATTTGCTCTCGCAGCACACCGTTGACCCGGTCAATAGTGGTTTGCATTTTCATGAACAACGGCCGCATTCGCTTGAGCACAAAACCCAAGAAGACGGTTAGGACCGGGATAACCACCAGCAGCAGGCCGGTTAGTTTGACATCGTGCCGTAGCGCCATGATGACGCCGCCAACCATGGTCATGGGCGCCGAGATGATCAGCACCAGCGTCATCAAGACCACCATCTGGACCTGTTGGACGTCGTTAGTGGCCCGGGTGATAAGCGAGGGAGCACCAAACTTGGCCACCTCCCGGGCTGAGAAGGTCTGGACCCGTTCGAACTCGGCTTGGCGGATGTCGCGGCCCATCGACATGGCTGTGCGCGCGCCCAGGAAGACCGCTGCCGCGGCGCAGGCCACCTGCCCCAGTGAGGCTGCCAACATGAAGCCACCTAGGCGCAGGATCTGGTTGGTGTCGCCTACGGCCACGCCTTTGTCGATAATGTCGGCGTTGAGTGATGGCAGGAACAAATTGGCCAGCGCCTGGATGGTTTGTAGAACCAAGATGACGGCGATGGGAACCGTGTAGGGCTTAAGGAACTGTTTAAGCAGCTTGGTTAGCATGCCGTTCCTTTCCTAGCCAAATTTGGTGCAGGCGCCAGGGCCTCACTCCGGCTCGGTCGGCTCAGGTACCACCGGCGCTTGGCCGGCCTCAACCGACGGGTCGAAGGGTACACCCGAGCCGGTGCCAGCCCCAGCCGCGTCCGATGTCGCCTGGTCGGCTGCCCCGCGCGCCCTCAGCAGGGCCTTGGCCGGGTCTTCCAGTTTGACGTCACCAAAGGCCATTGACCGCAGTGCCCGGGCGGCCGGCGAAGCCTTGGGCCCATCACTACTGCCGACCCCACCAAAGGCCAAGCCCATACCTTCGAGAGCCTGGGTGAACTCGGCCGGCACGATCCAGAGCTTGTTGGCCTGGCCTTGGGCGATTTGCGGCAGCATCTGCAGGTATTGGTAGGCCAGCAGCTTCGGGTCAGCGTTGCCTTCGTGGATGGCGTCAAAGACCTGCAAAATGGCCCTGGAGTCGCCTTCGGCCTTGAGAATGGCCGATTGGGCCTCGCCTTCGGCCCTGAGGATTTGGGCCTGCTTGGCGCCCTCAGCAGTCAGGATCTGCGACTGCTTTTCGCCCTCAGCGGTCAAGATGACGGCCCGGCGGTCACGCTCGGCCCGCATCTGCTTTTCCATGGAGTCTTGGACCGAATGGGGCGGGTCGATGGCTTTGAGCTCAACCCGGTTGACGCGAATACCCCAGCGGCCGGTGGCCTCATCAAGCACGCCGCGCAGCTGGCCGTTGATCTGATCGCGCGAGGTTAGGGTCTGTTCTAAGTCCATTGAGCCGATGACATTACGCAGAGTGGTGACGGTCAACTGCTCAATACCGGTGATGTAGTGGGCGATCTCGTAGACCGCCGCCACCGGGTTGGTCACCTGGAAGTAGATGACAGTGTCGATGGAAACCACCAGGTTGTCTGAGGTAATCACCGGTTGCGGCGGGAAGGAGACGACTTGCTCGCGTAGGTCGACCGAGGCCCTGACCCTGTCTAAGAACGGCACCAGCAGGTGAATACCGGCGTCCATAGTGCGCGAATACCGGCCCAGGCGCTCGACCAGCTGGGCCTGGGTCTGCGGCACAATCCGCACAGCCTTCTTGATTAGCACCACCACAAAAATGACCAGGATGGCCAACAGCAAAACAAGGAAAAAGTTAGCTGGGTGATGGCGGGGATCGATGCTTTCCACGTGGCTTACCTTTCTAGACAGTTGGCTCAACCACTGCGGTGGCGCCGTCAATGGCTACCACTTTGACACGGCCGCCTTTGGAAATCGAATCGGCGGCCTCAACCCGGGCGGTCCAAACCTCGCCGTCAATCTTGGCCCTACCCCCGATTGAGTCAATACCGGTGACGGCTTCGCCAATCCGACCGACCAGCGCGGCGGTACCAGTAATCGGGTCACCTTCGGCTTTGCGGTGTAGACGATTGATCAACATGGGCCGCAGTGACACCAGCAGCACTAGCGTGACCACGGCAAAAACAATGGCGCTGCCCCACCAAAGGGCGCCAATTAGCGCCGCAATGCCGGCCGCGATCGAGCCCACAGCCAGCATCAGGAAGGTGAACTCGACTGTCAGCATTTCGACCGCACCGAGCACTAGCGCGCCGCAAAACCACCAAACCCACTGCCATGACATGTCTCGCTCCTAGTCTCTTGCCGCCGCCAGGGCCCTGACGCCACTTGCTTCCCGAAGGGTGGGAACAGCACCGCCCGCCACCACGAGCCTAGCCGAGCCAGCGGTTGGCGAGCACCGCCTTAGGAACCGGCCCGCGCCATCGGCGCGCATTACTCACCAACCCAAAGGCGCCGCGGCACCTGGGCAGACTTCAGTTGGCCGTGGCCGAATAACGTTGGCCCCACTTGTGCAAAGACAAGTCCAGGCCAAAAGCCTCAGACACTTTGGCCGAGGTCAACACCTGACTGATCGGTCCGGCGTGAATGAACCGTCCATCCCGCATCAGCGCGGCGTGGGTGAAGCCGGGTGGAATCTCCTCGACGTGGTGGGTCACCAAGATCATGATGGCTGATCCAGCCTGGCTGGCCAGCGAGGACAAAGTTGACAAGAGTTGTTCTCGCCCCGAAACATCGAGCCCGGCGGTCGGCTCGTCGAGTAACAAGACCTCCGGGTCAGCCATCAGCGCGCGGGCCAACAGAACCCGTTTGGTCTCGCCTTCAGACAGCGAGGCGAAGTACCTTTCAGTCAAATCGCCAACGCCAAAGTCATCAAGTAGCTCTTGAGCCCGCTCCTGGTCCGGTAGGCCATAGTCCTCATGCCAGCGACCGGTGACACCGTAGGCCGCGGTCATGACAGTGTCACGGACCAACTCACCTGGTGGAATCCGCCCGGCCAGCGTGGCCGTGGCCAAACCAATCCGGCCGCGCAGGTCGAAGACATCGACCCGGCCGAGCCGTTGGCCCAGCACCCAGACCTGGCCACTGGTGGGATGCAGCCGAGCGGCAGCAATCTGAAGGGCGGTGGTCTTACCAGCGCCGTTTGGGCCCAGCACTATCCAGTGTTGGCCCTCCCTGACCTGCCAATTGACCTGATCCAGGATGTGTTTCTGGCCCCGCCGTAACGTGACGTCTGCAAAACGCAGCACCTCAGCCTTCACGGGCCAAAGCCTATTGTGACCACCCCGCCAGCCCAATCCCCCACGCCGCGAATCGCCATTCCGCCGGGGCGTCTGCCCGGCGGCGGGGCGGCGCCTGCCCGATGCCGGTACTCAGGCGATTGGGCAGCCGCCAGCCACCTGGGTGTTGGGTTCAGAGCAGGGTCTTGTAGATCTCGACCGTCTGGCGGCCAATGGCAGTCCAGGCGAAGTGATCCTCACACCTTTGCCGGGAGGCCACACCGGCCCGGGTCAGCTCGGCCGGATCAGCCATGGCCTTGTTAATGGCGTTGGCCATGTCACCGATGAAGCCCTCGGGGTCCAAAGGCCTACCGGTGCCGTCGTCAACCTGAGCTAGTGGCACTAACCAGCCAGTCGCGCCATTGTCCACCACCTCCGGGATGCCACCGGTGGCAGAGGCCACTACCGGCAAGCCACAGGCCATGGCCTCAAGGTTGACGATCCCAAGCGGTTCGTAGATCGACGGACAGATGAACAGCGAGGCGTGCGACAGCACGGCGTTGAGCTGAACCTGCGGCAGCATCTGCTCGATCCAAATGACACCCTGACGTTCCTGACGTAGGTCGTCGACCAGGCCACGAACCTCGGCGGCAATCTCCGGCGTATCCGGGGCGCCAGCACAAAGCACCAGCTGAATGGCCGGATCAAGCTTCCGGGCGGCCTTGAGGAAGTAGGGCAAACCCTTTTGCCGGGTGATGCGGCCAACGAAAACCGCCGTTGGCGCCTCGGGGTCAATGCCCAGGCCACGCACCGTCTTTTCGGTCTCGTCATTCTGCAACGGCTTCCAAACATCGAGGTCAATGCCGTTGTGGATGACATGGACCTTATCTGGGTCGACAGCCGGATAGCAGCGCAAAATGTCTTGCCGCATGCCGTGCGATACGGCAATGACGCCGGCGGCAGCTTCGTAGGCAGTTTTCTCCGCCCAAGATGACAAGGCATAGCCACCACCAAGCTGCTCGGCCTTCCAGGGCCGCAGCGGTTCGAGTGAGTGGGCACTGAGGATATGGGGCACACCGTGCAGCAGGCTGGCCATGTGGCCGGCCAGGTTGGCGTACCAGGTATGTGAATGGACAATATCGGCGCCGGCAGCGGCACCGGCCATATGCAAATCGACGGCAAAAGTGGCTAGGGCGGGATTGCCCAGGTCATCGGCTGAAGGCGCGTCAAAGCCGGTGACACCGGCCTCTTCACGCGGGCCGTCGAAACATTTGACCCGAACTTCAATCTGGGTGCGCAGCACTTTGGCCAATTCGGCCACGTGGACGCCAGCACCGCCGTAGATGTGCGGGGGGTATTCGCGGGTAAGTAGGTCAACTCTTGGTTTGGTCGTATCAGCCACACTAATAGGCTAGTCTTCCCGCCGACTGCTCGCGATGTCTGTAGGTTAATAGTCATGGCCACACCGAAAGTTCTATCCATCGTCCTGGCGGGTGGCGAAGGCCGCCGCCTAATGCCACTGACCGTAGAGCGGGCCAAACCTGCCGTCCCCTTTGGGGGCATCTACCGTCTGATTGATTTCCCGCTGTCCAACCTGGTCAACTCTGGCTATCACCAAATTGTCGTATTGACCCAGTACAAGTCGCATTCGCTCGACCGTCACATCGCCGCGACCTGGCACTTGTCTTCGCTGCTGCACCAATACGTGGCACCGGTGCCGGCGCAGCAACGCAAAGGCAAGAACTGGTTCTTGGGCTCAGCGGACGCCATCTACCAATCCCTTAACCTGATCGAAGACGAACGCCCTGACATTGTCGTGGTGTTGGGGGCAGACCATGTCTATCGCATGGACGTTGGCGAAATGGTTCGCTACCACGTTGCCTCCGGCGCCGGCCTGACCGTAGCTGGAATCCGCCAGCCGATCGAACTGGCCGACCAGTTTGGTGTGCTTGAGGCTGATACCTCACGTCCCGGCTTCATCAACCGCTTCAGGGAAAAGCCCGACGACGCCGTTGGGCTCGAAGACGACCCCCAGTCGATCCTGGCATCGATGGGCAACTATGTCTTCGACGCGGCTGCCCTAATTGATGCCGTGCAAGCCGACGCCGCCAAAGTCTCATCCAAACACGATATGGGTGGCGACATTGTGCCGGCCTTTGTCGAGCGGGGCGATGCCGGTTACTTCGACTTCAACCTGGCCTCGGTGCCAGGCGCAACCGAACGTGACGCGGCCTATTGGCGCGATGTCGGCACCCTTGATGTCTACTTCGAGTCCCATATGGACTTGATTTCGACCGTGCCGATCTTCAACCTCTACAACCGGCAATGGCCGCTGATGACGTCAAACACCGGTTTGCCTCCGGCCAAGTTCACTCACGCCGAGCCCGGCCGGATTGGTCAAGCCACCCGGTCGCTGGTCTCACCTGGCGTGATTGTCTCCGGTGCTGAGGTATCCAATTCGGTTATTTCGCCCGGTGGGCAACTGCACTCCTGGTCTCAGGTCAATGACGCGGTCTTGCTGGACGGAGTTGAGATTCAACGCCACGCCCAGGTCTCAAACGCCATTTTGGACAAGAACGTCGTGGTTTTGGAAGGCGCCACCGTTGGTGTCGACCAAGAGAAGGACACCGCTCGCGGCCTAGTTGTCACGGCCAACGGCATCACTGTGGTGCCTAAGGGCGAGGTCATCGAGCCATAGAAGAGCACGTCTAACGACACCCTCAAAACGTCTGTCCTTGTGACGGACTGCTAGAACAGGGCCGCCGCCAGTTGGCGGCGGCCCTTGGCAACCGCCGGATCATCTGGCCCGGCCACCTCAAATAGTTCCAGCAACCGCAGTCGAATCGTTTCGCGGTCTTCGGGCGAGGCCAGCGGCAGGCGAGCCAGCAACCGCTCGTAGGCCGCCTCTCCTTGCCCCTGACCCAGCAGGGCATCGGCTGCGGCCATTTCGTCTTCGAGACTGCCACTGCCGTCTTCGGCCCGGGCTACGGCATCGGCCAAATCTGGAGCGGCCAAACGCTCAAGCAAGTCGATCTGGGCCAGGGCTGCCTTGGCGGCCTGGTCAGCCGGCGACTGGGCTAGGGCCTGGCTGAAGGCCTGCCGAGCGGCGGCCATGTCGCCGCGCTCAAGGGCGTCAAAACCGCTTTGATGCAACGGCGGCAGCGGCACTTCGACTTCACCGCCATCGGTCACCTGGCCCGTGACCCCGGCCTTTGAGGCCATCGTCAACAGCTCTGCCAGCACATCGGTGATCTGCTCTTCGGTTGGTAGGCCCTGGAACAGCGGCACCGGTTGGCCTTTAACCAGTGCCACAGCTGTGGGCACAGCCTGGACCTGGAGGGCTTGGGCAATTCCCGGATTGGCTGTCAGGTCGACCGTGGCCATGACCAGGCGGCCTTGGTGGGCCTTGACCAGACGCTCGACCAATTCAGCCAGCTGCTGGGAGGGCTGGGAGGCCGGCGCTGTCAGTACCAGCACCACCGGCACCTCATTGGAGCGAGCTACGACTTCGCCAAACGAGGCTTCGTCGCATGGCATCACAACTGGCCGATCGTCGTCTGCTTTGCCCCCGGCCAAATCAGGCAGCGAAGAGTTGGCGAAGCGGTCTGACCCTGGCGTGGGCGATTCGGTCTGGCTCATGCGACGTCCTTCTGGTCTTGGCCCGGCACGGCTTCAGTTGGGCGCAAAACCCAGCCGGTCAGCAATTTGGGTGTGAAGAAAGTCGATTTGGGCGGCATCAGCAGTCCTTCTCGCGCCGTGCGGCGAATCTCACGAATTGAGGTGGGACGGATCAGCACCCCGGCGGTGTAGTCGCCGCTGGCCAAACACTGGGCCATTTCAGCCAAACCGTGTTGGTAGGTCACCTGGGCGCCAATGTCTTCCAGAGCCGTCTCCAACCAGGCGCCATCAAGCGCCCTGACACCGTCAAAGGCTCCGGCCCGGGCAGTCAACCATTCGGCTTTGCCGCCCGGCCATAAGATGACCAAGCGCCCTTGGTTGGCCATCTGCGCCAGTAGCGCAGCCTCGACCGGCCGGTGAACCTGGGACAACTCAAAGTACCGCGCCAGCCCCTGGCGCAGCATCTCAGCTGACACACCGGCGTAGAGCCGATGGATGGCTTCTATCGACAGCTGGTCTTCAATCAACTCAGAAACAAATGCCAGGGTTTGTTCAGCCGGGCTGTCGCTGCGGCCAGTGGCGGCGCGAACCTGGTCCCGGTAGATCCGCGAGACCCCGTAACGATGGTGACCGTCAGCGATTAGAACATCGTCTGCGGCCATAATCTCTTGGATGTCCCTAATCCGGACCGGATCACAGATGCGCTCAACGCTGTGCTTAACCCCTTCGATTTCAACGCCACCCAGCGGCTCAGCCGGCGCCTGCAAGGCAGCGGCCAGCCCACTGGCCAAAGACAATCCCCAGACCGGCGAGGTGTTGGCGGCCGTCGCCCGCATTAGGTCCAGCCGGTCGGTGGTGGCCTTAGGCGTGGTCCGTTCATGCGGTAGCACCGTGGACGAACCGGACTTGCTAGGAGCCTGGCCTGACGGGGCGTCGGCTACTTCGAGTCCACCCAGCACTCCGGCAATCTCGCGCTTGGCTCCGGTGGCGTCGACAAAGCCAAGCCGATAGATGGTGAGACTAGGGCAGTCATCGATTCGCAACACACCACTGCCCAGCCAGGCCCGCATCAGCTGGGCGGCCTGGTCGTAACCGGCCTTGGCCGGGACATCAATGTGGGTGATGTTGTACTGGTCTCGCCGGTGCAGGGCGGCGACATCCTTAGTTGAAAGGACATCGTAGGGCGGGGCTAGGACGGCATCCAGGTCGGTCCCTGGGGCAAAACGCAGCGCTGGAAACGGCTCAAAACCCGGCATGGCTTAGAGAGTATCCGATCTACGAACCTGAGGCCTTGACTGTGGTCTGCGCCACCGCGATGACTCGGACCGGACCGTCGGTGCCTTCTGGTCCAATCGCCAAGACCACTGTTTGGAGGTACTCAATATGCATTGATTGGGTGAATTCGGCCGGGGCGCCCAGTGGCACTAGGCCCTTATCGTTGGTCGCCTTTTGCCCCGGCGCCGGCGCCACTGTCACGTCCAACACCGATGTCACTTGGCCAAAGACCAAAGCACCTGAATCGGCCGTGCGCAGCGCCATAATCGAGCCGTCAACGGGCTGAGACAGCACCTTGACCGCACCAGACATTTGGCCGGCGGCATCGGCGTAGGCCTTGCGTGTGGCAGTCCAAAGGGCGCGCACCGGGTCGGTGTCTTTGGCCTTGTCGTCCTCAAGGGCGGTGTTAAAGTTGGCGGCTTCCTCACCAGCCGGGTCATCCTTGGCCTTAGCGTAGGAGGCCAGGGCAGCTGCCGGTGACATTTTCAGGCCGGTGGCCTCATCGGATTTGACCACGGGTGAGCCAACAGTGGCCTGGGCCGCCGCCGGTAGTTCTGAGCCCGGCAGCATCCGCGCCCAAGCCACCATCTTGTAGTTGGCCCTGGCTTCACCTTGGGTCAGCTGGTACAAGAACCGAGCCTGGTTGGCAATCGGTTGGGTCACGGCTATGAACGAACGGGGCCAATTGTCTTGCTGAGCCACGATCTGACCATCGACAAAACCGGTGCCGAGCACAGTCGTTTTAGCTTCAGCGTTGGCGGCCTTGACGGTCGACTCGGCAGTCAACATGGTCAGGGCGGCTCCGGCCACCCGCCGCTTCAGCAAGGCCGGGTCATTGGCCTCCTGGCTTTCGGCCAGGGTCTCGCCTAGCGATTTCAGTATCCGGTCTACCTGCACCGCTTCGACCACCGGCGGCGCCTGCTTGGGAATCGGATCGGGGTCCAGCGGCGGCGGACCTGAGGCACAGGCCGACAAGCTGATGGCCAGGGCCACCACGATGGCTGTGACCCCGGTGGGCTTGGCTTTACCGTTCATTGACCGTCCTGCCCAGTTTCGTCTTGCATGGCCACCCATTGCTGCGAGCTCACCGCCGGTAGCTCACCGGTGTTTTGGCCAGGCCTGGCCCGCAAGGCCTGGTGTGCGGCCTGCTCGGCTTCGCGGATCTGTCGCCGCGTCAAACCCGCGGTTGTGCCCTGGCCCTGGGCCGCGGCTACGGCGGCGGCAATGGTGGCGGCGGCTTGGGAACCGGTGCCATCGCGCTTGGCCCGCAGGGCTTCGATCTGTTGGGCGGCGGTTGGCTGTGCCCGGTCCGATGCCGTTGGTGCAGCTGGCCTGGGCATCTCAGCTGGGGTATGGCCCAGGTTCGGTCTAATGTTTGGCGGATCGGGCCAGGCTAACGGCTCCAACGGACGCGGTTTGGGGCGCGCCCCTACCGGACCCAGCACCGGGTCGGGGCCAATAGGCGCCTGCGGGCCGGTTTCGACCAGTGACGGCTTGGCCGCCTCCCCCGCCTTGGGCCGGACTGCCTCGCTTTGGGCGAAACGTTCCCAATTCCGTGAAGGTGTTGCCCGGCCCAAGTCCAGGGCCGGTTCGGCGGTTTCTTCGACTACCGGCGCCCTGGATTCGTCGTGAGGTGGGGCTTTGGCTGTTTTGGCCCGGCCAAACCATCGCCGTTTGGCCCTTGGTGCGGGCGCTTCGGCTAGATCGGCGACCCCCTGGTCTACCTCGGCCGGGGCCGGGTCGCCTTCAGTTGGGCCGGGGCCAGCCAAACCGGGCTGGGTTGGCGCCAAGTCAGCTTCTGCCTGGCCCGGCGCGCCTGGCTCGGCCGGGGCCAGTTCCGTTGCCGTCTGGGCTGGAGGCCGGGTGGTTGGTTCCGCCGGGGGCGGGGCCGGGGCCAGTTCCGCTGCCGTCTGGGCTGGAACTTGGGCGGCCGGCTCAGCCTCAGATGGTGGCGGACTTGGTGCCGCGACGCTGGCCGCGGCGGCCTCTTTCTCGGCCCGTCTGGCCGCCCGGCGCTCGGCTCTGGCTTCTTTGGCCTTGGCCGCCTCGGCTTTGGCCGCCTCGGCTCTAGCCTCCTTGGCCTTAGCCGCCTCGGCTCTGGCTTCTTTAGCCTTGGCCGCCTCGGCTTTAGCTTCCTTGGCCTTAACCGCCTCGGCTTTGGCCGCTGGCGTGGTTACCTCTTCGGCTGGTTCCGGCACCGGCGGGGCCGTGCCGCCCGGTTCGAGTTCCGGGGCCTGGTTGTCCTTCACCGGCGCCATTACCGACGTCTCATCGACTTCACGGTCGCGGCGGGTAATCTCCGGGCCAGCTTCGCGTTGCCGACCGGCTTCCCGGGCTTGGCGACGGTCCTCCTGACGCGCTAGGCGCCGGCGGCGGCGGATTGACCAGACTGCCACCACCGTGGCCACCACCAGCAGCACGATCCCTAGCGCCAGACCCGGCCATAAGTACGGAGTGGTGACAGTTTGTGGCCAGGTCATCTCGATCTTGGTGCCAGTGATCGGGCTGAGCTCGCCGTTCTCTGCCGGCAACGGAGCCAACAGCATTGACCAGCGCCCAGGCCGTTTCGACCATTCGTAGCTTTGGGTCTTGCCCACCTCACGCGAAGTCACCCAAAGGTCAGAGCCCTTGGCGTTGGCCAGTTCTTCATCCGAGCCGGCCGCACTGACTTTGAAAGTCTCCCGGCTGGCCAGACCGGTTAGGTGCTCAGAGGGAGTGTCTCCGACCCAGCGAAGGACGTCGTTTTCCCGGCCCACGGCCATCAACACGCCGGGTCCTGGGCCGGCCGTCACCCGAATAGTGACAGCCTCTCCTTGAGCCTCCAAGACACCTGGATCTGTCACCAAATAGGCCGTTTCGCTACCGACTTGATGGACGGCGGTGTAGTGATCTGGTGGCCGCCATACGGTCGCTGAGGCAACCGACAGAGCCACCGCGACCAGGCCTAACACGCCTATGGCGGGTGCCAAGAAACGCTTGATCAACTAGTTATCCTCACCGTCGCAGTGGCCGCACCGTTCAATACAGGGTAGCCGCCCTTGGCTCGCAGGCAAGACTGGCCGGGATCTCGGCTGCTGCCCAATTCTCCCCTCCGATCGGTCGAGGTTGACCGTGCCATTCCCCGAAAGGCCGTTGACCCATTAGGCTTACCGTGCGCACCTTCAACTAAGGTGTGCTGCGTTGCGCAAGTCTATTGGAGGTTCCAGTGCCTGAGAACGGCTTTCCCACCGCCGTGCGTGGATACGAACGACAAGCCGTCGACCAACACTTAACGACCCTTGAGCAGTCTCTGGCCGAAGCCCACGGCCAGGTCGAAGAGCTTGATGGCCGGGTCGCTTCGTTATCAACCGAACTAAACGAGGCTCATCGCCAGTTGCGAGAGGCTGAGCGTCCCAGCTATTCCGGCCTTGGCGCCCGGATTGAGCAGCTCATGCGATCAGCTGAGGAACAGTCGATGGACGTGCTCAATCAGGCCCGTTCACAGTCTTCGGCGCTGATGGCCAGGACCAAACTTGAAACGGACCAGCTCAAGGCCAGCGCCGAGAACGAGGTGGCCGAAATGCTGGCCACGGCTCGGCGCGAGGCCGAGGAAATGCAGGCTGCCGCCATGGCTGAGGCCGAGGCAGAGCTGACCAATGCCTCCAGGCGAGCCGAAGAAGTAGTTGGTTCAGCCGAGCGCGAAGCTGCCCGAGTAATGGGCTCTATTGCCTCAGAAGAGGCCGAGCGCCGCGCCGCGCTCGAGCGCGAAGTGGCGGCCCTAACCGCCTCGGTCGAACGCGAGACAACTGAGCTGAGGGTGACAGCCGAGCGCGAAGCCTCCGAGCTGCGTGCGGCCGTTTCGGTGGAGGTCGCCACGCAACGCGAGGACGCTGAGCGCTACGCCACCCAGCTGCGCTCAGCCGCCGAACAAGAGACCGCCGCCCTGCGTTCGACCACCGACCAAGAGACCACCCAGTTGCGGGTTGAAGCCGAGGAGTATTCCGCCCAAACTCGTTCAACGGTTCAGCGTGAGGTCTCCGAACTGCGCTCTGCAGCAGAGTCCGAGGCTTCAGAGAGGCGCAGTGCGGCTGACCAATACGCCCAGCAGGTCCGTTCAAACGCCGACCAATACGCCGGGCAGCTCAGATCTGACGCTGAGCAATACGCTCTCCAAATCAGGTCCGAGGCCGAGACATACGCTCAACAGACCAGGTCAGATGCCGAACAGTTCGAGACCACTACTCGCGGCACAGCCGAATTGGCCGCCCAAGAGATGCGCAACTCGGCAGAGCGTGAGGCCACCGAGTTGCTTTCGACCACTTCGCGTGAGGCCATCGAGCTAAAGGAATCGGCTGACCGCTACGCCTCGCAAACCCGCTCTGAGGCTGAGCGGGCCGCCGCTGACCTATATGAAGAGGCCCGTTCCAAGGCCGAGGATCTGACCACCCGATCCGAGCGGGAAGCCTCAACCCTACTGGCTGAGGCCAAGAAGCAGGCTGCCGCCTTGACCGAAAGGGCGGAGGAATGGAAGGCCGAGGCTGAGATCGAGATCGCCCAGCGGATTGAGGCGGCCGAGGCAGCCAACGCCGAGCGCTTCGAATCCTCCAAGACCAAGGCTGACCGCCTCATCGCTGAGGCCAACGCCCGTGCCGAGGAAGCCGAAGAGCGTGTCGCTCAAGCTCTGGCCCGGGCCGAGAAGCTGCGCCACGACGCCGATTCTCAGGCCGCCGAGCTATTGGCCAACGCCAGGCGCAACGCTGACCGGGTGCTCCAAGATGCTCGTTCCTTTGCCGATAGGACCCTGTCCGAGGCGGTCGAAGAGGCTGAGCGCGAGCGGATCGCGGTTCAGCGTCAGGTCGATGACCTTAACCGCCAGCGTGAGTCGATCACCGGTTACCTTGAGGAACTGCGTGGTCTGCTCGGTGGCGCCCCGATTCCCAACCTCGAAGCGGTTCTGGCCCCAGAGGCCAGCGCCGCACCGGCCTTCGAAGCCGAAGACCAACTCCCGGCCTTTGAGGCCGCAGCCATGGCACCAGCCGAGCCGGTGGCGCAGGAACTGGCCTTTGGCTTCGATCAAGAACTCAGCCAGCCTGAGGTTTACGCCGATGAGGCGGACGACCTGTCCGAGGATGAGCGGTCCTAGACCGCTGCGACCGAGGACCTGAGGGACTGGTAAACAGTGGTAGCCCAAGGGCCGCCCCTGACCCCAGGTGGCGATCCGGCATCGAGGGCCGCACGGCTGGAGGCGGCCCTGGCCGATACGCGCGCCAGAGCCGCTGCCCTGACCGCCCGTGGCCAGGCCTTGGCCAAAGAACTAGAGCAGGTCAGGGGGGCCTTAGCCGATCTAGCGTGGCGCCAACCCGGCCGCCGGCAAGGCCAGGTCAACGAATACGCTGAAGCCCTAGAGTCTGAGGTTTCGGACCGCTTAGACCGAATCCTGGGACGGGCCGAAACGATGCTGGCTGACGGTGACACAGCGGCCAAACGGGAGCGTGACACAGCCCTAAGCTCCCATCAGACCCTTGTCTCCCTAGCCGCCAAAGAGGTGGCTGAGCTCAAAGCCACAACTCAAGCCCAGGCTCGGGTCTACCGGCAACAGACCCAAGCCCAATGCGACTCGATCACGGCCGAGGCCAACGCCCGGGCGGAAGAGTTGCGCTCGACGGCCAACCGGGCCGCGCTTGAACGCCGTCAAGTCGTAGTGGCCGAGTCAACGGCCCTGTCCGAGTCAGCTCGGCGCGAAATCGACACCATGAGGGCAGTGGCCGAGCGTGAGGTCAACGAAGTCCTCGGTGGCGCCAAGCGTGAGGCTGACGAACTCATGCACTCCACCAATACCGAATTGGATCAGGTTATTGGCGACCTCCAGGCTGAGGTCGCAGCCTATCGCGAGGCCACTTTGGATGAAGCCGAGCAGGTTCTGGTGGCCGCACGCCTGGAGGCTGACGACATCCGCTCCCAAGCCGACCTAGAGGCCACAATGGCGTTGGAGAGCGCCCGGGAGGACTACGACGCGACCATGGCTGAGGTCGATGCCTACGGCCTTGAGCAGCGCAATATGGCCGCCGCTGAGGCTGGTCAAGTCAGGTCTGCCGTCCAAGGTGAGACCCGCGTTATGCGGGCGGACGCCGAATCCTATTCCCGCTCTTTGCGCGAGCAGGCTGATACCGAAGCCTCGGTCAGGCGGGCCGATGCCTTGACCCACGCCGCAGCCGTGCGCGAACAAGCTGAACAAGACGCCGCTTCGCTAACCGCCAAGGCCAGGATGGAAGGCGCCCAGATCCGGGCTGAAGCCTCGGCCAATTCGACCACTGTTCGCCGCACGGCCGAGGAAGAAGCGGCCCAGGCCACGGCCGACGCCCGCTTGGCGGCCGAACAGGTTCTAACTGCGGCGCGCCAGGTCTCTGCCAGCCGGCTAGAGGATGCCAGGATCGAAGCCGACCAATTGGTCTCTCAAGCTCGCCAAGCCATGGAGCGGATGGAGACGACTATTGCCCAGCGCACTGAGACCAATCTGGCTCGCCTCAGTGAGGACCATGAGCGATCAGTCAGGGATGCCGAGCGATTGATCGCCGGGCCGGCCGAGCAGCGCTCCCAGGCCACCCAGCAACTACTTGAGGCCCAGGAACAGGCCAGCCAGGTCATCTCCCACGCCGATGACTACGTCGAAGTGCTAATGCTGGGGGCCCGTGAAGAGGCGGACTCAATCCTGGCCGAGGCCAACGCCACGGCCCAGGCCACGATGGACCAGGCCATTGCCGAGGCCTCAGAGCACCGCCAGCGCCAGCAACTTGAGATTGACCGTTTGCAGGGCCAGCGCCAGGCGCTCGACTCCTACCTGACGCGCCTGCGCCGCTTGTTGTCACGTGACCTGGGACGCCCAGGCAAATCCAGCAAGAGGCCCGGGCCCTAGTTCATCTGGCGATAGGCCTCGCGCAGCAAGCCGGCTGCCAGATCTGGGGCCTCAACCGGGCTGAGATGGGCCACATCGCTTACCACCACCAATTTGGCCTGCACGCCCAAGGCCTCGACCATGGCCTCGGCTGCGCTGGTTGGCACCAAGGGATCTTCGGCTCCGCTAACCACCGTGGCCGGCAGTCCCCACCGGCGCAAAGTGCCAAAGGAGTCAGGCCGCGCTGCCATGGCTGTTTGAGCCCAAGCCACACCTGGGGGGTTGGCTGCCCCAATCCAAGCCCTCACCTGGGCCAGGCGGTCGGGGTGTTGGCTGGCCGTGGTGGTCGAAACCATTTGGTCCGCCAACGGCACTAAGGAGGCCACCGAGTTTTCCTCTGTCACCCGCCGCGCCACCGCCAGCCGGCTCTGCCGCGCGGCGGTGGCATCGGCCTCGGCCTTGGTGTGCATTAGCACCACACCGGCCAACAGCTCCGGGTGGTGTCGCATCAGGGCCATGGTGACGTAGCCACCCATCGACACTCCCGCCACCACCGCCTGGTTCACCCCAAGCCGCCGCAAGCTCTGAGCCACCAGATCTGCCGCCGCTTCGACCGTGGCCTGGGCACAAATGGGCGACTGGCCCTGCCCTGGCAAATCGATCAAAACGATTGGGACCGAAGTCATGACCCCGGTCAAGGCGGTAAACATAGTCGAATCAAAGGGGTAGGCGTGCAGTAGCACCAGCGGTACCACCCCGGCTTCGAGTTCGACCACCTGTTGGCACAAGGCCGGTGGCTCGAACGGCCCAAACCGCCCGGTCAAACCAATCGCCAACGGCGTCATGGCGTCTCCTTCTTGGCGTAGGTCTGATAGGGGCCAAGCCAAGTCTCCGGCAGGGGCATATCCGTCACACCGGTCGACATGGCCAAATTGCCCAAGGCCCAATGCACCGCCCGTTCGCCAATCCAAAGATGACCAAAGCCCTTGCCTGGGACCACCTTGGCCTGACTAACCATGGCGAAACGGAGCTTGGCCGGTGCCGGAGGCAGGAACTGGTCGCGCTCGGGCACCAAGGCGACTAGCGGTTTGCGACTGGCGGCCCAAGCCAGCAGGTGAGCTGAACCGGTCCGCTTTAGCGGAGGCGACAGCAAAACCGCCCCTTCGATCGGCAAAGTGGCTCCGTGCATTAGGACAACTTCGCTGCCAAAGGACCAACCAACTAACCAAGGCGAACCCAAGCCATGGTCTAGGACCCAAGCCAAAGCCGCTTCGGCATCGTGCCGCTCCCCTACCCCGCCTTCGAACACGCCGCTGGAGCGCCCCAGCGAGGATTCGGTACCACGCGAGTTGAACCGCAACACCGCCAGCCCGGTCAGTGCCGGCAGGCGCCAGGCGGCCTTGCGGAATAGATGCGAGTCCATCGAGCCGCCCTCTGTTGGCAAGGGATGGAGCAAGACGACTGTCGCCTTGGGCGGCTGGTCCTCCGGTAATGCCAGCTCACCGACCAGTTCCAAACCATCAGCTGTATGGATCGCGACAACCTCACGCCTGGCCGGCAAAATAGTGTGGGCCCCAAGCTTTACCCGGGTGGCGGTCGGTTGGCTCACGCCTTTGAGCTTAGATCACTTGGTGTCGCCTGGGGGCGACCGCAGCCGGCGGGAATTGTTCACCAGCCCCCTGGGTGGAAAAGAAAAAGCCGGCTGGCCCGACCGAATAACGCCCAATCATTGGCGCCCTTTGAGGGCGGCGGGGCGAAACTGCCTCACGGTCAAGCCAGCCGGCGGCTAAGGCGCGACCAGCGGGACCAGGTGTAAGCCGCCGCTCCTTAGGCTGGAGCTACCGGGAGCTGCTTCCGCACTATACACCGGCCGCCACCGGGTCTCGCCTCGCCAGACCCGCCAGGGACTATACAAGAGAGGCGCTACCCCCCTACCTCTGACGCGGATTGGCCAAATTCTTGACCAAGGCCTCAAAAAAGCCTTTCGTCTGGTTTGTCCAGACCCCTCAACGCGTCGTAATCGATGACTACGCAACGGTGGCCTCGATCCTGGGCTAGAACCCTGGCTTGTGGCCTGATCACCTGGGCAGCCAGCAAACCAGTCACCGGCCCAAGGGAGGCGTCCCGGTTGAGCATTTCGACGTAGCGACTGAGCTGTTCAACACCGTCGATTTCACCTCGCCGCTTAACTTCAACCGCAACCGAACCACCGCCTAAATGCCGCAGTAGCAAATCAACCGGTCCCAGCGGGGTCGGGTATTCGCGCCTGACCAGTTGCAGATCCTGACCTAGCAGCTCAACCCTTTGAGCCAACAACTCCTGCAAATGAGCCTCAACCCCGTCTTTGACCAGACCCGGATCCCGACCTAGTTCATGGGCGATTTCCTCGATCACTTCAAAAACAACGATCCGCAGGCGGTCATCGGTTTTGAGGTGATCGACCTGCCAGATTTGCCTGGCCCCGGCCTGCCGTTCAGCGGCAGTTGGCTCGGTTTGACTTAGCCGGCAAGGCGGATTCATCCAGTTCAACGGTTTGTACGAACCGCCGTCAGAGTGGATCAGGACAGAGCCATCGGCTTTTATCAGTACAAGCCTGACAGCTGGGTCCAAATGAGCCTCAAGCCGCCCGGAGTAGTCAACGGCGCAGCGCAGGATAATCGCTCGCACCGACCCAACCTACCGTGTTGCTGCCCGGTGCCAGCCGCCTAGCGCACTAGTGTGCCGACATGGTCACAATCTCTCGCCTCTACACCGGCCGTGGTGACTTAGGTCAAACTGACCTGGCCAACGGCGCGCGGGTGGCCAAAACCGACTGGCGCATCGTGGCGCTGGGGGCCTTGAGCGAAGCCAACGCGACGCTGGGTTTGGCTTTGGCCGCTGGCGCCGGCCCGGCAGAAGCCATCGAGGCACTGCAGCAAGAGCTCTTTGACCTTGGGGCTGATATTGCCATGCCTTTGCCTTTGGCCGATGCCGCCTGCCGGGCACCCGGCCCAGGGGCGACTTCGGCTGGGGCGCCAAGGATTTCGCCAGAGCAAGTCAAGGCCATAGAAACCCAAATCGATGGCCTTAGCGCCTCCTTGCCACCTTTGCATTCGTTTGTCTTGCCAGGCGGCGGCGAGGTGGCAGTCAGGCTGCATCTGGCGGCGACGGTCCTGCGGCGGGCGGAACGCGCCGCCTGGGCGGCCGCGGAGCGGTTTGGCACTGATTGTGCCGGTGGGCTGAATTCGCTCGCCCTGAGCTACCTCAACCGCCTCTCAGACCTGGTTTTTGCTTTGGCACGTGTCGCTAGTCAAGGCCAAGAGACCCTCTGGCGGTCGAAGGCTGAACGGGCCGGTTAAAGCCATCGGGGCCTGGCTTTCGACCAGACCCCGAGGCAATAGAGACGTTCCTAGGCAGCTAGTGAACCCTCGTCTGTGGCGATAGTGACTTGGTCGGAGTCAACCGAGACGAAGCCGCCAATAACTTGAGCGTGAATCTCACCGCCGCCTGCTTTTTCAACCTTGACCTCGCCATCGGCCAAAATCGCCAACAGCGGCTGGTGCTGAGGGTAGATCCCCAGGGGCCCGCCAGCGGTGGGCACCAGCACGAACTTGCCGTCACCTCGCCAAACCGTCCCCGAATAGTCGACGATTTGAACCGCTAAAGTCAGGTCGCTGGCCATGTCAGCCGATTTCCTTCTGGATCCGCGCCCAGTTGGCTTCCAGATCCTCCAGACCACCAATGTTGAAGAAGGCTTGTTCGGCTACGTGGTCGAATTCGCCTTCGCTGATCCGGCCAAAGGCTTCGATGGTCTCGCTTAGCTCGACCGTTGAACCTTCAATGCCGGTGAATTGGGTGGCCATATAGGTGTTCTGGGACAAGAACTGCTGGATGCGCCGGGCCCGGTTGACCACGATCTTGTCTTCTTCGCTCAGTTCGTCAACGCCGAGGATGGCGATGATGTCCTGGAGCTCCTTGTTACGCTGCAGGATCTGCTTGACCCTAACCGCCACGGTGTAGTGCTCTTCGCCCACGTAGCGCGGGTCGAGGATACGTGAGGTCGAGGCCAGCGGATCAACCGCCGGGTAGAGGCCACGTGAGGCAATTTCACGCGACAACTCGGTGGTGGCGTCAAGGTGAGCGAATGTCGTGGCCGGGGCCGGATCGGTGTAGTCATCCGCCGGCACGTAAATTGCCTGCATCGAGGTAATCGAGTGGCCCTTGGTTGAGGTGATGCGCTCTTGCAGCTCACCCATCTCATCAGCCAGGTTGGGCTGGTAACCCACGGCGGAAGGCATGCGGCCCAGCAGGGTCGAGACCTCAGAGCCGGCCTGGGTGTAGCGGAAGATGTTGTCGACGAACAACAGCACGTCCTGCTGTTGAACATCGCGGAAGTATTCAGCCATGGTCAAAGCCGAAAGAGCGACGCGCAGACGCACACCCGGCGGCTCATCCATCTGGCCAAAGCACAGCGCAGTTTGCTTGATGACTCCGGAATCAGTCATCTCCTCGATCAGGTCATTGCCCTCACGGGTGCGCTCACCGACGCCGGCGAAGACCGAGACACCATCGTGGTTGTTGGCCACGCGGTAGATCATCTCCTGGATCAAAACGGTCTTGCCCACACCGGCGCCACCAAATAGGCCAATCTTGCCGCCTTGGACGTAAGGCGTCAGCAGATCGATGACCTTGATGCCGGTCTCGAACATGGTGGTGCGGCCCTCGAGCTCATCGAACGGAGGTGGGTCACGGTGGATACCCCAACGCTCCTTGACTTCGACTTTCTCGCCTTCTTCAAGGTTGAGGATGTCGCCGGTGACGTTGAAGACGTGGCCTTTGGTGACATCACCCACAGGCACCGAAATCGGCTTGCCTGTGTCATAGACCTTGGCCCCACGCACCATGCCATCGGCTGGTTTCATGGAGATAGCGCGCACCATGTTGTCACCTAGGTGCTGTTCGACCTCAAGCGTGACCTGGATTGTGCGCTTCTCGGCGCCTTCCTCTTCCATTTCAATCTCTGTGGTCAGAGCGTTGAATAGATCAGGGATGGCGTCCCCTGGGAACTCGATGTCCACCACAGGGCCAATTACGCGTGCCACCCGGCCCACAGCGGGCTGGGAGTCGTGTGTCACCGAGGCTTCGACGGTGCTGGTCATTTCTTCTCGCTTACCTTTCGCTTCGGTCGGTCTTAGCTGCCGGACGCCATGGCGTCGGCACCGGAGACGATTTCGCTGATTTCTTGGGTGATGTCGGCTTGGCGGGCCTGGTTGGCCAAGCGGGTGTACTTGCGCACCAGGTCCTCGGCATTTTCAGTAGCCGTGTGCATGGCCCGCTGCCGGTTGGCCAGCTCGCTGGCGGCCGATTGCAGCAGGCAGTCGTAGATCCGCGACCTGACATAGCGCGGCAGCAGGGCGTCCAGGACGTCTTCGGCTTCCGGCTCAAACAGGTAGAGCGGATAGAGATCGTCAGAGATATGCACCTGCTCCCCGCCAGGCAGCTTCCTAATCTCCTTGCTGTCTTCATCCGGGTCTTCAATATCGATAAATTCAAGTGGCAGCATCCGGATGATGCGCGGCGACTGAGAGACCATGTTCTTGAAGTGCGTGTAGACCACATGCATTTCGCAGACGGCGCTCGGGTCGCCCTCCTCGGCTGTGAAGACCTCCAGCATGGTGTCGGCAATCTCGGAGGCAATGTCGAAGCTGGGCGAGTCGGAGTGCCCGGTCCACTGGCCGGCCATTTCGACGCCACGGAAGTCGTAGAAGCTAATCGCCCGCCGGCCAGCGACGTAGCGCACCGGCTTGAGGCCTTTCGCTTCGAGCTCCGCCGCGTGGGCTTCGGCTTCACGTAACACGTTGGCGGTGTAGGCCCCGGCCATACCCCGATCCGCCGAAAGCACTAGCAGCGCAACCCGGTCGGTGTCAGTGCGTTCGGTGATTAGAGGGTGTTTCAGGTCAGCCACGTGGGCGGCCGCCAAAGCCACCGCCTTGGTCAGGCCATGCGAGTACGGCGCCTGGGCCATTGCGGCATCGCGGGCCCGCCCAATCCGGCTGGCCGCGATCAACTCCATGGCCCTGAAGATCTTCTTCAGGGACTGAGTCGAACTGATGCGGGCCCGGTATACCCGCTGCGATCCTGCCATTTGGTGTCAGCCCCGCTTTGTCTTCTGAATCTGCTCTTGGGAGACCTCGGCCTCGAGCTGGTCCGCCTCCTCGGCTTCGGTGGTGACGCCGATATGGGCTAGGAACTCAGCCGTGAACTTCTCGACTCCAGCCTTCATCGCTTCCATGGCGTCATCAGACAGATCGTTGGTTTGGGCGATTGTGTCCAGCACGTCAGTGTGACGGCCCATGTAGTCCAGCAAATCAGTCTCATACTCGTTGACCCTGTCCAAAGGCACTTGGTCAAGGTAGCCCTTGGTCGCAGCCCAGATCGCCACGACTTGGTGGGCCACCGGGTATGGCGTGTACTGCGGCTGCTTTAGCAGCTGCGTTAGGCGGGCACCGCGAGTCAGCTGTTGGCGTGAGGCCGCGTCTAGGTCAGAGGCGAACATGGCGAAGGCTTCAAGGCTGCGGTACTGGGCCAAGTCAATCTTGAGCGTACCGGCCACCTTCTTCATGGCCTTGACCTGGGCCGCACCACCAACACGGGAGACCGAAATACCAACGTCAACGGCTGGGCGTTGGTTGGCATTAAACAGATCGGACTGAAGGAAGATCTGACCGTCGGTGATGGAGATGACGTTGGTCGGGATATAGGCCGAAACGTCATTGGCCTTGGTCTCGATAATCGGCAACCCGGTCATCGAACCAGAGCCCATTTCGTCTGACAGTTTGGCGCAACGCTCGAGCAGCCTCGAGTGGAGGTAGAAGACATCACCCGGATAGGCTTCGCGGCCTGGCGGGCGCCGTAGCAACAGCGACACGGCGCGGTAGGCCTCGGCCTGCTTCGACAAGTCATCGAAGACGATCAGGACGTGCTTGCCCTGGTACATCCAGTGCTGGCCAATGGCCGAACCGGTGTAGGGAGCCAAGAACTTGAAGCCCGCCGGGTCAGAGGCCGGCGCCGCCACGATCGTGGTGTACTCCAACGAACCGGCGTCTTCGAGGGCAGCACGAACCGCAGCGATAGTTGAGCCCTTTTGCCCAACCGCCACGTAAATGCAGCGCACCTGCTTGGAAGGATCGCCGGTCTTCCAGTTGTCCAGCTGGTTGATGATGGTGTCAGTGGCGATGGCCGTCTTGCCGGTGCCCCTGTCGCCAATGATCAACTGGCGCTGGCCGCGGCCAACCGGGATCAGCGAGTCAATCGCCTTCAGACCGGTCTGCAACGGCTCATGCACCGACTTACGTTGCATCACCGTTGGCGCCTGGAGCTCAAGGGCACGGCGCTCTTCCGACTCGATCTCGCCCAGTCCGTCAAGCGGCGCGCCGAGCGGGTCGACCACGCGGCCCAGATAGGCGTCACCGACTGGAACCGACAGCACCTCACCGGTGCGGCGGACCTCTTGCCCCTCTTCAATCCCGGAGAAATCACCCAGAATGATGGCGCCAATATGCCGCACGTCGAGGTTCTGGGCAATGCCCAAGGTGCCATCGGCAAAGCGCAGAAGCTCGTTGGCCATCACTCCGGGCAGCCCCTCGACCGAGGCGATGCCGTCACCAGTCATGGTGACGCGGCCAACCTCGTCCGCAGCGGCCGGCGGGACCTTGTAGGCCTCAACAAACTGGTCCAGCGCCTGACGAATTGCCTCAGGCCTGATTTGCAGGTCAGTCATGGTGTTCTTTCCTTGGTAGTTGTATGCCTCAGCGGTGCGGTAGTTATGCGGCGATAGCTCGTTTCAGATCAACAAAGCGGGCCACGACGGTGCCATCGACCACGTCGTCACCAACTCGGATCCTCAGGCCGCCCACCATGTCAGGGTCAACGGCCACGTTGATTTGGATTGCTTGACCGTACTCGTTTTCGAGTAGGGCACTCAATTTGTCGATTTGGGCTTGGCTCAGGGCCTTGGCCGTGGTGACCACTGCCACCAGTCGGTTGCGGCGGGCCGCCACCAAGTCACCGAGGTGACCGAGTGAAGTGCGGATGCCCTTGCCCCGCGGATGGGTTGAGGCCCGGCGCACCAATAGCAGGGTCTCGGGTAACACCTGTCCGTCAAAGACTTGGTCAACCAGCACCAGCCGAGCCTGACTGGGCGCGACTATGTCCCCCAGGGCGGTGCGCAGGTCGCGGTTGGACACGAGCATGACATCAAGTTCGAATAGCTCGGATTCAACCTGCTTCAGCAGGCCCTTGAGCTGCGCCCCCAATAGGACAGCGTCGTAGCCAAGTTGCTCCAGCGCGTCGGCTAGATCAGCATCATGGCTCCACCGCTGGGAGACAACAAAGGCTGCTAGTTCAACCGCCTTGGCCGGAAAGGACTCCAACGACTGCCGCAGCACCTGCTCACGCGAGGCCGCGTCCCGGTTTGGGTTGGCCAGCGCCCTCACCAGTGCTGGTGACTTGTCAAGCGCGTAGACCAAGGCAAACAAGGTCTGCGAAACCTGCTCGGCCGTGGCCGCGTCATCGCCAACCACCTGGTCGAGGCGGTCGGTGCATTGATTCAGCGCAGCGAGCGATCCTCCAAGCATTTAGCTCTCCTTGGCCGCTGTGGCCTGCTCGTTCGTTTCAAGATCGGCTAGGAAGCGGTCGATCACGCGGCCCGCCAGGGCCGAGTCCTTCAACGCCTCGCCGACAATTCGCTCGGCCAGTTCGGTAGCCAAGGCGCCAACATCTTGGCGCAGCGCCACCTGGGCAGACTTATGCTCGGATTCGATCTGGCGCTGGGCCGCTGCCAAAATGGCACCAGCCTCATCCTTGGCCTTGGTCCGGGAATCGGCTTGAATCGCCGCGGCGTCAGCCTTGGCTTCCTCCCTGATGCGGGCAGCCTCAACCCTGGCCTGTTCGATCTCATCGCCCAAGCCGGACCGGACCTGGTCAATTTCATCTTGGGCGGCTTCGGCTCGCTTCAGCCCACCTTCGATTAGGTCCGCCCGTTCATCGAGCATCTTGAGGTAGCGCGGTACGCCGTACTTGGCCACCGCCAAGGCGATCAGAACTAGGCAGATGGCCGACAAAATGACCTCGTCCCACGGGGGGACGAACATCAAGATGCCGTCCGGCACCAAGCTCTCTTCTGCCAACCACATGATCGTCAGAAGATAAAGCCGGCCACAAGGCCAATCAGGGCCAGCGCCTCAGACATGCCGACGCCAATGAACATGGTGCCCATGAGCTTGCCGGCCATTTCCGGTTGACGCGCAGTGGCCTCAAGAGCCTTGCCGACGACGATACCGACACCAATACCGGGGCCAATCGCCGAGAGGCCATAGCCGACGGCCGAGAGACTACCGGTCACATCAGCAGCTGCTAACAGATCCACGTTTCGGTTCCTTTCGGTTGTGCAAACCACCAGGGGCCTGGCGGCGCGTTTGGTTCATCAGTGCCCTTCCATTGAGAGCCCGATGTAAACAGAGGTCAGCAAAGAGAAAATGAAGGCCTGTAGGCCGGCAACAAAGATCTCAAAGCAGGTGAAGATGAAGGCGGCCAAGAAGGTCACCACGCCCACGCCTTTCAGCGCCGGGCCGGCTTCCATCACCAGGTAACTGGTCATGACGAAGAAAACCGCTAGCAAGAAGTGGCCGGCGATCATATTGCCCATAAGCCGGATGGTCAGCGTGACTGGCCGCAAGATGAAGGTTGAGACCAGTTCGATTGGCGCCAGCAGGATGTACATAACCTTCGGTGCGCCCTTGGGGAAGAGGTTGTCGGCCAGGAAATGGCCAACGCCATGGGTTTGGACGCCTCGCACGATGAACGCCACCCAAGCGCAGAGCGCCAAGAGCAGTGGCACCGCCACCAATGCGTTAGACGAGACGTTAATAAACGGGATAATGCCCGTCAGGTTCAAGCCGAGCACGCCGAAGAAAATGGTGGCGATGAACGGCAGATACTTGCGCACCATATGCGCCGGCATCGCCACAGCCACAATCTGGTTCTGGACAAAGCCCACCGCCATCTCCCAGGTCGATTGTCCACGACCGGGCACCAGCTTCATCCGCCGGGCGGCCAGGACAACTAGGAGTACCACCACCACGGTGGCGATAAATCGCGCTAGGTCGAGGCGGCCAATGGCGAACCAGCCCCACTCGACGAATGGCTTTGGGTAAAGCTCATTCATTGTTGGATAGTGAATGCCGCCGCCCTCTTCAGCCAGAATCCCGGGGCTGGCACATAGGGTGCTGCCGAACAACTTGGTTGCCACGACGCCGATGCCTGTCAACCTGGGCCCTCCTGCCACGGTCACCCCGGGCCAGTTGCCACGCACGTCGCTGTCGGTCTGGCTGGGGTTTAGCTCACTAGGTCGTCACTAACCTAGCACAAGGCGCGCCAATTTCAGCGCAAACTAATCAACCACCCAGCGAGGGCTTTTCTGGGTTCTGTCAGTCGAGGTCAAGCCGGGAATTTGACGAAATGCTGAGGCCGCGGGATGAGCGGGACCTTAGGCCCCCGGCATCGGCCAATCAAAGCGCTAGTTAGACGCCACCACTGGGCGGCACCCGGGCTCCAACTATGGCCCGCCATTCCAGCATAAGAGAACCGATGACGCCGGCCAAGATGGTGGCCGCGAAGATCTTGGGGTTCATCCAGGTGGCCTGGCCCAAAACGAAGATCAAGCCAAATAGCGAGATGATCTTGATGGCGAAGGAGATGACCTGGTTACGAATCTGAGTCACAGGGGGCTGACCCTGGCTCTTCAGCATGACCACAGCCGAGACAGTAAAGAAAATCGCGATGACACCGGCGCCAATTAAGGCGCCCCAGAGCCCATTAGTGCCATCAACCAGGTAGCCCATCACCACAGCCAGCCCACCGAGCACGGCCGCGAAGAGGAACACTTGCTGGATGATGCGTCGGTAGACCTGGGCGTAGTTGGTCGGTTTACCGGTGGTTCCCACTGTCCCTCCTAGATTCGGTGGCTCGGTCCGCGCGCCCGCTGGCGCGAGCGTTCGCCCAGATGGCTTGGGACAACGGTCAAGACGAAGGCCAAAACCAAACCGACGCCAACCCCAATGCCGACCTGCCGGGCCGGAAGGACCGCTAGTGCCGCCGCCCCAAAGGCCAAGACCGCAGTCCAGCAGTACATTATCACCACAGCCCGGCGGTGGGTGTGGCCCAGTCGGAGCAGGCGATGGTGCAGGTGCATGCGGTCGGCGTGGAAGGGGGAGAGTCCGGCTCGCATTCGCCTCGAGATCGCCATCAGCATGTCTAGCAAGGGCAAGGCCAGTACGGCGAAGGGTAACAGGATGGGCAGGAAAGCACCCCAGGCCTGACCTTGCGTAATGTCTCCGGCCGCACCGGGGTCAACTTGGCCAGTGACCGCGATAGTAGCGGCGGCGAACATCAACCCAAGCAGCATTGAGCCGCTATCCCCCATGAAAATCGAGGCCGGGTGGAAGTTGTGGGGCAAGAAACCGAGGCAGGCGCCCACGGTAACCGCCAGCAGCAGGGTCGACAACGAGGCGTAGTCGGCCATGCCCATCTCCCGGGAGAGGAAATAGGAGTAGACAAAAAAGGCGCCACAGCCGATGGCGGTTATCCCGGCCGCCAGCCCGTCTAGACCGTCAACAAAGTTGATGGCGTTGATGGCGGCTACCACCACCACGATCGATACCACCAGTGACAGCCTTGATGAGACAATTGTCAGCCCGGCAATCGGGAAGGTCACCAGCTGGACCCCTTGCCAGGCCAAGATGCCTGCGGCTAAGGCTTGACCGGCCAGTTTGGTCCACCAACTGAGGTCAAACCAGTCATCGGCCGCCCCGAGCAGACAAACCAGTGCGGCTGCGCCCAAAACACCCCAAACGGCGTGCGAGGATGAGAAAACCGGGGAAAGGAAACTCAGCTGCGAGGCCACGCCCAGGCCGGCCGCAATGCCAAGGACCATGGCCAGCCCACCCAGGCGTGGGGTGGGCCTGTCATGCACGTCGCGTGGGCGCACCGGTGTGATGGCCCCGGTCCAGGTGGCTAGGCGTCGCACCGGCCAGACCGCCAGGTAGGTCACGATGGCGGCAATGGCGCATAGCAGCAGGTGTACCCTCACCTGGTCCCGCTCCCCCGCTTGGCCCTGGGCAAGAGTTGGTCGGCGCCAATTGGCCCTGGCCGCAGTAGCCCAGGCGCCAGGCCGGTTAGATCCAGCACAGACGAGGCCTGTCCGCCCCTGGCCGGTCCGGCGTCAACGTAGACCGCTACTTGCTGGCCCAATTTAGCCAGGGACTCGCTGGCGTCCAAGGCAGGTACGTCCCCGCTGCGATTGGCCGAGCTGACGGCTAGCGGCCCGGCCAAGTCCAATAGCTCAAGGCAGGTTTCGTCTCTCGGTTGCCTGAGCGCGATGGTGCCACCACGTTGGCCCAGATCCCAGGTCACTGCATCTTTGGCTGGGAGAACCAGGGTCAAGGCACCTGGCCAGTGGGCCGCTATTAGACCTCGGGCTTGATCGGACAGTTCTGCCAGTTTTTCTGCCTGCGCAAGATTGGCCACCAGGACCGGCACCGGCTGGCGCCGGTCACGGCCCTTGGCGGCAAACAAGGCCGCCACTGCCGGCGCCAAATCCGGCTTGGCCGCCACACCGTAGACAGTGTCAGTAGGGGTTACAACCAGTTGACCACGCTTCAGGGCCTGAACTGCCCGGGCCAATCCGGCCCTGTCAGGCCCTACAACAGCTGGATTCGTCATTGGCAAGCATCATAACGACCGGCGGCCGCGACCCCTAGAGCAGGGACCGCAGGGCGGCAGCACCGGCAATAACGGCCGGTCTGATCTGGCCAGCCGAGGCTTCAAACGCCTCCAAACCTAGGCCATAGGGGTCCATGACATCGTCATCGGCTGCGACGGCGGGAACAGGCGCCCGGCCGCGCTGCGCCACCACCAGCGTGACCGCCTGGCGCAAGCGGTCGACTGACTGAGCCCCACTTTCGCGCCCCGGCCAAGCGGCATCGGACTGGGCTGGCCCGGCCAGCCGGGCAAATTCACGCAGCGTCATGGCCCGGCGCATCAAGGCCGGATAGGCCTCAACCAGGCGGGCGCGGTGGTCCCGGGTGGCGGTCAAGATCAGGTCAGCCTCCGCCACCATTGGCTTGGTCACCTGCCTGGCCCGGTGGCCGGCGGCGGCCTTGGCCAGGCCCATGCCCTTTAGCACCCGAAGGGCGTCCGGCTCAATCGGGTAGCCCACCATCGCGGCCGTACCGGCAGAGGTAACTTCAACCTGTTCCTTGGGCAGCGCGGCAGCCAGAATGAACTGGGCCATGGGCGAGCGGCAGATGTTGCCCGTGCAGACAACCAGGACTCTAAAGGGTTCCACCTAGTGGGCCGACTTGTCAGGGCCAACCGGGCTCCAGGGCGGCGCACCGTTGGAGGCAGGCCACTCCACCGGCCAGGATGGCTCCTCGCCCTCGGCTGGCCGCGGCGATGTGCCTTTGGCACCTTGGCCTGGTGGATAGCCTTCACCGGTGACAACGGCTGCCCACGAGGCTTGTTGCGGCTGGCGGCTGGGGCCAGCCTGCCGAGGCCGGGCCGGCCGCTTGATGCCTGCTCCTTGTTCAGGCGAGGCCGGGCTAGTGGCTCGAGCCTGGGTCCGGATCTGCTCCCGGGCCAGCTGGGCCTGCTTCTTGGCGGCTTGCCGCCGCTTGCGGCCACGCAGGCCTGGTCCGCCATGCCTATAGGCGTAGCCGTAGTTGTAATCGCCGTAGCCGTAGACATCCATGGTCTTAGTTGGCGCCATGGTCAAGATCAGGCCAAGCACCTGGGCGTCGACCGTCTCCAGGGCCGCCAACGCCGCCGAAATACTACGTTTGCGAGTGGTACCCATGGCCCCAACCAGGACCACTTCTGATTCGACCGTGCGTGACAGCACAACCGCGTCGGTGGTTAGCAGCAGCGGCGGCGAATCAAGCAAGACAAAGTCGTATTGCCTGGCCAGCGCCTGGTGTAGTCCCTGCATGGCCGAGCTACCGAGCAAGCGGCTGGGATTGGGCGGCAACCGTCCCGCGGCCAAGACATAAAGCTGATCGTTGCCCCAACGTTGGGTGACTTCCTCAACTGTGGCCCGTCCAATCAGAACATCGGTCAAACCGGCACCACCTTCAAGGCCCATATACGTGGCGATTCGCGGCCGGTGCAGGTCACAGTCCACTAGCAGAACTTTGAAGCCCGAATCGGCCAGCGAAATGGACAAATTGGCGGCCGTGACGGTCTTGCCTTCGGATGGGCCAGGCGAAGTCACAATGATGGTGTTGGCCGAGCCTTCTATGTTGGAAAACATCAGCGATGCGCGGATGCGCCGGTAGGCCTCTGCCCTTGGGTCAAGGGTGTCAGAGTCGAGCAAGAGCGAGCGCTTCTTCGGATCGGAATCGCGCGCGGTCAAACCGAGTATCGGCTTGTCTGAAAGCCGTTCGATGTCCTCCCGCGAGCGAATCCGGGTCTCGGTGGCGTTGCGCAACAGGGCCGCACCGGCCCCAAAAGCCAGCCCAACCAGGATGCTCAACGCCAGGTTCTGGCTGACCCGTGGCGCGGCCGCGCGACTCGGCGCCGCCGCCGGTGAAACCACTGTCACCCGAACCGGGCTGGAACCTTCGACTGGCCGGTCGAGCTCGTTTGCGACAACGTCAGTGAAGACCTGAGCCACCGAATTGGCCAGTTCTGCCGCCATTTGGGGATTGGGATCCCTCAACGTGATGTTGATCAAGACACTGTTGGCAGGAGACTGGGCCGATATCTTGCTGGCCAGCTGGCCGGTACTTAGGTCGAGGCCCAGATCCTCGATAACCTGATCCAACACCAGCTTGCTCTTGACCACATCGACATAGCTGGTAACGGCCTGCCTGGCGTAGTTGGTGCCCTGCAACATGTCAGTGGCGCTGTCGGTACCCCTAACCGAAACGTAGAGCTTGGCAGTAGCGTCGTATTGCTTGGTAGCCAGTAACGAGTAGGTCATACCGGTCGCGGTGCTGAGCACCAGAAGGATGAACACAATCAGCCAATGCCGACGGATGATGTCTAGGTAGTCCTTTATCTGCACCTTTGTCGCTCCTGGGGCGTTGGGCGGTACCCCGTGCCTCTGTCATATGCCTCAACCCGTCGGGTCACTTTGAGCCGACAGGCCACCATACTAGACGGACCGCTAATTGGCTTGTCCCAGGCGCGCTGCCAGGAGCGACGTCTAGTTGCCCGCCAGGACTTGATCGATCTTCGTCTTGGCCGCGTCTACGGTCTTCTGGTCAGGCACCATGACATAGAGCTTCATCGATCCCATTGAGTAAGTCGGTTCTGAAGCACCGGCGCCGTCTACGCTGATGCTTTCGACTTGCCATCCCCGCATTGAACTGAGTTGGGCGTCAACTAGTGCTCGGATTCGAGTAGTCGTCACATTGGTGCCGATTGTCCCCTCTAGGGCGGTCAGGATCTCGTTGTAGCGCAACAGGTTAGGTCGCTCGGTCAGCTTCCTAATAAGGGCATCAATGACGGCCTGTTGGTGCTTGCCACGCTGCCGGTCACCCTCAGCAAAGTTCTTCCTGGCCCGCGAAAAGGCAAGCGCTTGGGTGCCGTTCATTTCGTTCCAGCCTTTGACGAAGTGGTGCTGGCCCGTGGTGAAGTCGTAGTCCGAGTTGACCTGAATCGGGCCTACGGTGTCGACCAAGGTGACCATCGATGAGAAATTGAGCCTGACGTAGTAGTCGATTTCCACCCCATAGACGTCCTGGAGGGTGTTGATCGACATGTCAATTCCATAGATACCTGCGTGAGTCAGCTTGTCTTTCGTCCCCTGGGTGCCATGCAGTTGGACGTAGTAGTCGCGCGGCGTATTAACCAGCAGAACCTTGTGAGTGGTTGGGTTGACCACCATAAGCATATTGACATCGCTTCGGGACACTGTCGTCAGCGGACCAGCCACGTCGATACCGCTGATGTAGACAATGAAGCCTTCTTTGGGATCCCGGTCGCGTGCCTGCAAGTCGCCGAGCGGCTGGGTGATTTCGAACTGGTAAATGACCTTTAGGTCGCCAGCCCGCCCGGGATCGTTCTCTTCAAACACTTGCCAAATGTTCAAGTTAATGGCTGCCGCGTCAATGTTTCCGGCGACCACTGCCTGGGTCGCCTTGGTGATGTCCCCGGTGGCGGCCATAGTTATCTCTACCCGCGAAGTCAGGTGGGCTCTGACCCGGTCAACGTTCGGGTCGTTAGGGATAAAGCCGACCACCTCGCCACCAAGTGATTCCACGCCATCCGGGTGATCGGGCGGAGCCACCACCACGTAGGTCACCGATGGAGGGACAGAGTTTTGAATCCGGCCCACGAATCCGGCCACGTCAAGGTTAACCAACGCCAGCACAACCGACACTGCTGCACCGATGGCTGCAAGGGTGACCAGCGCGCCAAAACGCACCTTGTGGCGCCTGGCCTTGGTCCGCCAAAGCCCAGCCGCGACCACACCCACCAGGCAGGCTCCGCAGGCGGCCGCAACCAGCAGTTTGTTTCTAGGGACAACCCCAACACCCCATGCTACGGCCACTGACACCAGGTAGATGGCCACGAAGATCACACTGAGAATGCGCCCGGCGCCTCGACCACCTCTTCGTCGAGAATGGCGTCGCCGAAAACTGCCACGAGCGGAAGATGGTTCGCTCACAAACGCGCCGCCGGGTCCTCTCGGCGATGACTCTTCACGGGTAACAAGGCTACACGGCGCCCAGCCCCAACACCCGGCAACGCCGCGCCCCAGAGGACACACCACCACCCCGTCCAGCTCCCCCGTGATACGGTGCCACAGCGCCCGGATACCACCTCGCGCCAGGTCAGACAGGCCGATCCCGGGCTAGCAAGAAGGGTTCAATGGAGATACTAATCGTGTCGCCGTACTTCGCCCCTTACGCCGGAGTAGGAGCCCTTCGGATGACCAGCCTTGCTAGACACCTACAAGCAAATGACCACAACGTTACGGTTATGCGCAACTCACCGGCACAAACTACGAGTACCGAGACTCCCGCGCATACCGGCACTCAAACCGACTTCATCAACGTCCGCTCTGCCACTGGCGGACTTCCAGGCTTGAAGGACTACCGGACCTGTCTGAAGAGTCTGCTTCGGGTCAGGCGGTTTCACGTCGTTGTCTTCTCTTGCGGCCCGTTCTATGCCATCAGGCTCGGCCCCTGGATCCGGCGCAAGTATGCCCAGGAATACATCATTGAGCAGCGTGATCTCTGGCTATTCAGGCAGCTGTTGCAACCGAAACCAGTGTACTACCGGGTGCTGCGACGTTTGGCGCATTTTGGGCGTCTTCCTGCGGAGCACCACGCACTAACCAGGGCTCTCGGAATGGTCGTCGTGTGTCCACCGGATCAACAAGTAATGCGCAGGCGATATCCCCGCAGCGCAAACAAAATTCACTGCATACTCAACGGCTACGACGAGTTGGGCCTAGGCGCGGATGTTTCCAGCCGCTCGGAATCACCCTACCTTGCGTACTTCGGTAAATTCTCGTACTACGGACTCAAGCATGTCCGCCAGGTATTGGAGGGCCTAGGCGATGTTATCCAGTCAGGCCAAGAGATTCGCCTCCTTCACATCGGTGAACCCGAGGGCGCGGTCGAGCAAATCGCGGCTGAAGTCGGATTGCCGCCCGGCACCGTACTCAATACCGGTTATGTCGACTACGCCGTTGGGATGGCCCTGGTAGCAGGGTCTATAGCCGGAATCGTGAGCGGTTCCTATATGAACGCATACGGAACCAAGGTCTTCGACTATATCGGCGCCAATGTGCCCATTATTGCCAGTGTTGAGCCAAATAGTGGTCTGGCCCGGTTCATCGAGAAAGCCAACGGCGGATGGCTTTGCCACAGCCGGGAAGATGTGAAGACCGCCGTCCTCAAAGCTCTCAGGCAGGACACCACTGAACTGGGTTTGTCCAACCGCCAACAATACTCCCGGCGTGCAGCCAATCAACAATATGAACGCCTGATAGTCCGCCTTGTCCAACGCGGTCCCTCGCCTTCGAACCACGAGACATAGTAGCCAGTGTCTCTCCTGAATCTCCGGTGAAGCCCCGAGCTCAAACCCTGACTTCGCCTAAGGCAAGTCTCCACGCCCTATCGGCCCTACGGAGCCCTTGGGCGTTCCCCTTCGACCGGCTTTATCCTCAAAAGCAGCGCGGGAATAACAAACATCAACAATAGACTCACGTGAAAGCACGACAATGGGTTGAACATGGCCATAATACCGAATGTTACTACCATCGGCAACACCAACAAACCAGGGGCCGCCTCCCGGATTCTCCGATAGCACCGCCAAAACACTATCGCCAAGAGGATAAACCCGATTAACCCGTACATCGCCAACGTATCAAACAACTCCGAATGGTTGCCAAAAGCCACTTCCATCTTTGCGACAGCTGCGTTGTTCCCAAATCGATGTCCCACTCCGAACACTGGGTAGTCAAGGAACACCCTAATTGAGCGTACGTACGTTGCGTTGCGAGCATCTAGGCCGTGACCGCTCGTCTCGCCATACATTATCAATTCGCCCAACTCTCGAAGGCGAACCGCAACTGCGCCACTGGAGTCAGTTTGCGAGTCAAGAATGAATTTCCCAACCGACTGCCTGATCAAAGAAAAGAACACCATAACCACCGCTACAAAGAAGACCGTAACCAGTCTGTTACGGCTGAATAGGACTAGGCTCAAGACAATTCCAGCCGCCATGGCTACCATGGTAATGGTTGATCCCGTTAGATACACGACCAGCACGCATACTACAAGGATAGACGCATAGGCGAACCTGTGAATCTGGCGTTTTGTTGCGTGGTATCGCCACAACGCCAGCAGGAATGGGCAAGCCAGGGCCGCAGCATAGGCTGCATAATAGGCCGAACCGAGGATGGTCGCGTAGGGTAGTGAGCGGCTGGCCAACACCCGGCCGATGCCGGGGTTCTTGATAAGAAACGCCAAATAGGCAACGCCGTAGGCGGCAAGGATCCACGATGCAGCGGTTCCAAGTGTTTTCAATTCCTCTAGGTTCCTGTTGAAGTAGAATTGATACATTAGCAGCGGGGAATAGACGAGCAAATGTGCCCCGACGTGAGGAATGACGTAGGATGGAGTCTCGCCCATCAGACCGGTTACCGCGTAATACCCGAGAAAAGCTGCCAGGGCGATGACCGCGCCATCGTGCAGGGTGTTGGTTTGAATGGCCCGTGAAGTTGGTCGCCAGGGGGCCGGAATTATTGACACCACCCACAGGCCAAACAAAGCGATGCCAATGTACCCATACCAGGAATACGTTGCTCCGCTTGTGTAGACAGCGATGAATACCAGCGCAAAAGCCCCTGAGACGGAAACCCTGCCCCCTGATGGTGCCGCCAGGTCTGCCTCGAGCCCGGCTTGGCGCCTTGGGGACCTTCGGCCGAGGCCAAGCGACAGGTGGCCTGAGACTCTCTCGGCCATTAGAGGCTCGCCGGCTTGATACTAGTCACAAGGTCGAGGCCTTTCTCAGGGGGCCGATGCCGTGGGCAGCAACTGTAGCACCGCTCGGTTGGATACCCCGGCTTTCGATCCGCCTGTCAGCAGCCTGACGCCGCCGGCAGGCCCAGCCGGCAATTGATAACCTGAACCGACGCCGCCAGTGCTGCTGCAGCCTGCGGGGTCGCTTTTGTCCACGGCACTTGTCAAGTAGTCTTCTAAGGATTCAGTTGTTCCCAGAGGGTGGACCAGGCACGCGACGGGCCAGACTCCATAGTTGCGGCCCGGGAGGCGCCTGCGGCCCGGAGGGTTGGTTACAGTGCACGTTGACGGCGGGGATCGGGGCTAGGTGGCGCATCGCAGGGTAGAGGTCGGCCCAGCGGCGGGAGCCAACGGCCGGTGGCCGCACGGCGGGCCAGACCAGGCCGTCAGTGGCTCTCTCGCTCAGTCGGGGCAAACCTACGTTGGGCCGCGCCCACGCCAGAGGGACACGCGATAGCGATGAAGCTAAAAGGATCGCTAGGCGGAGTCGCGACAATTGCCAGTGGCACGGTAGCGAGCCAAGCGATTATCGTCTTGATGGCGCCGGTTGTATCCAGGCTCTATTCGACCGGAGAATTCGGTCGGTATTCGGCCCTCATTGCCGCTACGGCGGTCATCATCCCCGCTGCGGCGTTCCGCTTCGAATTCTCAGTTGTCCTGCCCGAAGACCTAGACCAGGCCCGAAGGCTAGTCCGTATCGCCCTTGGGGCAGTGGTCTTGTCTTCCGTGCTCTCCGCCATCGCCGTCGGTGTGGTTTGGGTTGCATGGCCAGGTACTCCTTGGGCGGCCGTTCCCCTGGCACCGTTGTGGGCTGGACTTCTAGTCTTTTTGGGCGGCACTTTCACCGTACTGACCCAAGCCGCCCTGCGCTTTAGGGCCTACAAGGTCGTGGCCAAGAGAGCTCCCATCCAGTCCGCCGCGACGGCGATAACCCAAGTCGGGTTCGCTGCCTTGTCGCGCTCGTCGGTCAGTCTCGTCGCGGCGCAGGTCGTTGGCCGCGCCTTTGGCCTGACCGCCCTGCTCAAGACCATCCGGCCTCTTCTGGTCCGCCCGCGCGGCGGTAGCTACGCCGCCACCGTTAGGCAATACTGGCGCTTTCCGGTCATTCTGGCGCCATCGGCACTGCTTAACTCCCTAGGCATCCAGCTACCGCTGCTCCTAATGGCGGCCTGGTTTGGCGCCACCACCGCAGGTGAACTAGGGATGGCCCAGCGTCTCGTGATTCTGCCCGGCTCCGTGATTGGGGGCGCCATCGCCCAGGTCTTTGGTGCCGAGACCGCCAGAAGGCTACGCGAACGCAGTGGCGGTTGTCGGCGCTATTACTTGCGCACGTCTCTCGCCACTGGCGGGTTGGCGCTCGTCGTTCTGGTTGCCTTCGTTCTGCTCAGCCCTTGGGCCTTTCCATTCTTCCTTGGTTCGCAGTGGCAAAACAGCGGTACCCTGGCGCAGGCTCTGGCGCTCTCTGCGGCTTGCGCCCTCGTGGTCGCACCGGTCAGCACGGTTTATCTGCTATTTCAGTCGGCCGCCACCCTTGTCATGGATCTGTCACGTGTTGCCCTCATCTGCGCCGTCGCCGTTTTCATCCAGCTCAATTCCTATGGTCCCCTCGAGGCATGTTGGTTCCTTGTGGCGGCACAGGTGATCTACTACGTTGCCCTGTGGTCCTATGGACTAAGGATCGTCACCCGGGAGGAACGCGCGCGGGCGAATGCCCCCGACCCAGATCCAAGCCACGGCGCCAATGGTCACCCGACCGAATAGAGAGCCAGCATCGCTTTCAGGCAATGCTCTCCTCATAAAGCTCTTCAACCCGGCGGAAACAGGATGACAGTTCGAAATTACCGCTGACGAATCGCCTGCCAGCCGCACCCATTGCAGCTCTAATACCGGCATCCAGGTACAGCGTTTCCATCGCCAGGGCCAGCCCATTCACCTCTGCGCCATTTACCACAATGCTGCTCGTTCCGGGTGCAGTCGACTCGAGAAGTCCCGGAGCGTCGCTTACGATTACCGGGCGGGCGCAGGCCTGTGCCTCGATCGCTGACACGCCAAAGCTCTCTCGCAGACTTGGAATGACGGCGATGTCCATGTTGGCCCACTCCTTCACTGCCGCCTCTTGAGATATCTGGCCAAGCCAACACGTTCGACCGGCAAGCCCCAACTCGTGGCACAAAGCCTTCAATTCAGCTTCTTCTCGCCCACGCCCCGCAATTCTTATCTTCAGCGGTACATCCGGATTTCTGTCGAGCAGCAGCCTGCTCGCTCTCAGCAATCGGTCAATACCGTAACCTCGCGTCAAGGTCTTCACAGTACCGACCACGAACTGCCCGTCACCCCGAATTCGGTCCCGCGCCGCCGGGGAGAAGAGATTCATATCCACCCCAAACGGCGTAATTCCAAATGGGCGGCTGGTGTACTTGCTAGCCTCTTTCGCCATCGCGCGGCTTGTGGACAACAGAAAGCCGGCCTTCGCCAGTGACCGCGATATTAGTGCTCTGTGTAGTGGGCTGGACCCCGGGAAACTATAGATGTCAGATCCCCAGACTGACAAGAAGTGTCCGCTCAGGCCTGCCGCAGCGCAGGCTGCACCGTAGCTTGACGCGTAGTGTGCGTGAACTATTTCCGGGGCAATCCGTGCTATCAGTTGTCTAATAGAGCGCCCTTGGACTAGGTATTTCAGTTTGGTGAATTGACTTCCATGTGGGTCTACCGGCCAAGGCAATTCGTGGCACCTGGCGTGTCCATTCGAGCCTGGCCAAAACGTGACCACGTGGACTTCATGGCCCCTATCCGAGAAGTACCTACACCATTTTCGCGTGTGGGCGCTGCCTGAATCAGCCAGAAAGCAGATCCTCATGTCGCCCCTCTCCCTTGACCTGGCGATACTGATTGCAGTGCGGTTGCCAGTCGCCCCGCCAGTGCCGCATAGGTGTAGTGATCCGTAACGTAATCACGGCCACGCGCTCCCATTTCATTGAGGTGTTCAGGGCTCATACTCCGCAAGGCGGCCATTGCATCGGCCAGTGCACCTTTGTCATCTGGCTCGACAACCAGTCCGCAGTTTGCCGCTATGACCGGGCTTTCCGATGCGCCGCCGGCCAAAATGATTGGCCGTCCAGCCAGCATGTAGTCAAACAGCTTGTTTGGGCTGACGCCATAGCGATAGACCGGCAGATCCCGGAACGTGACGACAAGGCAATCGGCCCGGCGACTTCTGCGAATCGCCTCACGCCTGGGAACCCGGGCTTCGAAGCGGATCCTGTCGCGCGAGGCAAGCCTGGTGCTCTGCTCAATCAGAGATGGCTTCAACGGGCCGTCGCCAATCAGCGTCAATGTTGAAGTGGTGTCTTTCGACCGCCGGCAGTACTCATCAAATCCATCAAGCAACCCGTCAAGCGCGTTGGCGTTACCGTGAGACCCAAGGTAGCCAAACGAGAACCCCTTTCCGTCGCCTGCAACGGTCCTGGAGGCGGCTTCTGCCTCCACGCCGTTCGGGATCCAGAAGAATGGAGTGTCTGAAAACCCGCGCTCGTCCAGGTATTTCCGCAGGCCCGGCAACGGCGATACCACTGCGGCGGCGCTGGCGCACAAAGTGGTGAACAACCCGGCCATGGCCTTGTCCAACAGGCCGCCTGACCGGAGTTTCCCCAGGTCAACCAGCGTTTCAGGCCAAACATCGCGAATTTCGAAGACGAATGGCACCTTCTTGCGCCGGGCCAGCCGCGAGGCAGCCCAGGCGGCAAATGGATGGACGGTGCTACCGACAATGACGGCAGGGTGAGGCATGCCCTTGGTCAACCCGGGTGCGAGAACACTTATCGTGAACACGGCCATGTTTACCGCCCGCATGACCCCGGAGTTGCCGTCGTACTTGGGCGTCCGTATCCATTGGCAGCGCACGCCTTGCTCGATTGTCCGTCGCCTGAGCGCCGGCCCAGAGATCGCCTGGGTGCCCGCAGGATGCCTCGTACTGGCGACAAACAAGGTTGCCGTCCAGCCATGGTTGGCCAGATGCCGGGCCAACCCAAGATGCCTGCCCTCACCGCCGTCCTTGGAGGGAATCGCAGCGTAGTGGTTGACGATCCAGACATGGCGGGTCTTCGCCGAAACCTTCGGCCCTCTCCCCTCCTCGCCCGTCATTTCATTCATGTGGGCGCCGACTCTTGTTCATATTGGATCGGCCGGGGCGGGCCGACTCAACCGCCACTTAGGTGCAGCAACCAGGGCTTGTTCTGGGAGTTGCGCTCGACGCCCTGGATAACCAGCGGACCGGATTGGCGGCGCGCCTGAGAAGCCTGCGACAGCCACAAGCTGCCTATCGGGCGCTCTTGGACGCCGCCGGCAAAGGCGTGCCTGGCGCTGGGGCGGACACAGGCCAGGGCCTGGCCTCAAGCGCCGTTGGCGACAGTGGTTCGGCCGGGGTGTGCGATATCAGCGGGTGGAACGGTCTGGCAGCGCTTTCGTCCCGGCTAATCAGGGTCTCGTGCAGTTTTTCACCAGGTCTGAGACCGGTGTAGACAATATCTATGTCCCGGCCGGACAAGTCGATCATGCGCCGGGCGATGTCGTCGATCTTGACCGGCTCACCCATGTCAAGCACCAGCACCTCGCCGGCCCGACCTATGCCACCGGCCTGCAGCACCAATTGGCAGGCTTCGGGGATGGTCATGAAATAGCGCGTGGCCTCTGGGTCGGTCACGGTCACAGGACCGCCCTTTTCAATCATCTTGTTAAACACCGGCAGCATCGAACCGCGGCTACCCAGGACGTTGCCAAAGCGAACTGAAAGGTAGACGCCACCGTTTTGCTTTGCCATCCAGGCTGTCAATCGCTCTGCTTGGAGTTTCGACTGGCCCAGCACAGAGGTCGGATCAGCCGCTTTGTCGGTTGAAACATTGACAAAAACCTCCACCCCAACCACATGCGCCGCTTTGAGAACGTTAAGCGTTCCAAGCACATTTGTCTTCCAGGCTTCCTCAGGAAAGCGCTGGAGCATGGGCAGGTGCTTGAGCGCCGCGGCGTGAAAGACAACCTGCGGCCGGTAGTGCTCAAAAACTTCTGTCAAAGCCGTCTCGTCACGGATGTCCAGCAGCACTGTGGCCGGCGTGTTGAGCAGTCCGTTGCCGTGCAGGTCCATGTCAACACCCTGCAGGGCCGTCTCATCGCGGTCCAGCATGATCAGCTGAGACGGTCCAAAACGGTTGATTTGGGCGCAAAGCTCCCGGCCGATGGAGCCACCCGCGCCGGTCACCAGCACACGTTGGGATGACAAATAGCCTGAAGTTTGTTCAACGTCGATCTTGACTGGCCGGCGGCCAACCACGTCCTCTATCGAGAGATCACGCAGGTCAATTTGCCGAGCGGCCCCGGTTAGGATCCGGTCGAGCGGGGGCACCACTTTCACGACGATGCCGGTCTTGTCAGCCACGTTGGCGACTCGCTGCATCAGCTCGGCATCGGCCGCCGCTATCGCCACCAGCAGGGCCTTGGCTCCAGTCTTTGCGGCCACCGCCGGCAGATCATCCAGCGCCCCCATGACTGAGACGTTGCCAATGCGGGCTTTGGCCTTGCTTGGGTCGTCGTCAAGCAGGGCAACTGGGCGGTAAGGCGACTGATTATCACCTGTGACGTGACGCACCAGCACGCCGCCCAGAAAACCGGCCCCGTAGATCACGGCCGGGTCCCGGTCAACCTGCTTGAGGTGGCGCTGTTCACTAACAAGGCGCCGTAAGTAGCGCAAACACAGCATCAGCACTACGGCCAAGGGAAAGGTCATAAGTAGGGTTGATCTAGGAATCCCGTGTTCCGAACCGATCAGCAAAACTGGTACACCAACCACCAGGCCACAAGCCAAACCGGCCCCCGTCACGGCCCTGGCTTCTTCAAAGGATCCGCTAACGTGCCGCCGGCTGTACAAGCGGGCCGGCCAGGCGCAACACAGCCACACGACCATGACCACGCCAATCAGAATGGCCGTCGGCAACAGGCTTATGCGCGAGACTTCCAGGTCGTAGCGCAATACTTCCGCCACGACCACCGCCAAAGCCCAACAGGCGACATCAAGCACGGCCCAACGAGCAGACAGCCGGCTCACGCCAATTGTCGGGTCGGTCCCATTTACCTGGGCCCGGCCTGATGGGTATTCAGCAGTTTCCATTACCGAGAATTAGCCTTTAACCCGCGTCCTGGGGTGCATATCTAGCGACCCACCCGCCAAATTAGGCGGCTCGATCACAGTAACGCTGTCCCAGCCCATGGCCGGCTTCCCCCTTTTTTCGGTTCCACTGTGACGGCTGTCACATGGCCCTATCTGGTCGACTCTGAGCCACTTTAGGGCCAGCTGTAACCAGTGGCAAGAGCGGCGCGCCGGGCAACAGCCCATGTCACAGGGCCAGCCAGCCGAGCCGAATGGCATCCAGCGGCCCAGGGAACCGGCTGTAGAAATACCCAGCTGCCTGAGCAGCGTTGATGCCTCAATCCCGCATGTGAATTCTCCGCGGAGCTGCCACTTGGTTGCCAGTGTCGCCTTGGCCTACCCGGCTTGGCCACAAGCGAACGGCCTCAAAGCTTCAAGGACTTCTACCTAGCCGACGCCCAGTTCAGCCAGCCCAGCCTGGAGAATGCGGGTCCGTCCAACTAGGTCCGGTTTCGTTGTCACCTGTTCGAACCCAATTGAACTGGCCCAGGATCGTAAAGCCCCAGCCTGGGAGGGGTCGAGCTCGAATAACGCCCATCCGCCAGGGCCCAGCAGCCGACGGGCAGTGTTGAGGAAAGCCCGCGGCAACTCCAGGCCACGCTCTCCCCCACCCCATAAGGCCAAATCAGGCTCGTATCCGGCGGCCGCCCCTTCCAGCGGCGTGCCCTGGGGCAAATACGGCGGATTAGCCACCACCAACCCCACTTGACCATCTAAGTTGGCCAAGGTTTGCCCGCAGGTGGCATCGCCCTCAACTAGCTCCACTGCCAGGCCGGCAGTGTTCAGCTCGGCGTAACCCAAAGCCACCGTTGAGACCTCTACCGCCACCACTCGCAGATCCGGGCAGGCCGTCGCCAAAGCCGCGGCCAGCGCCCCACAGCCGGTCCCCAGATCGACCACCAGGTCTAGTTCACGGCTTATGGCAAGGTTGATGGCCTCTTCGGCCAACAATTCTGTCTCCGGTCGTGGTACAAAAACCCCTGGGCCCACGGCCAGGTCCAGTCCAAGAAAAGCCGCCTTGCCAGTGATGTACTGCAGCGGCTCACCGGCCAATCGCCGCGAGATGGCGGCCTCGAAGCTAGCAGGCAGTTTCAGGTTCCCAGTCAGGGCCAAGGCTCTAAGCCGTCCAGGGCTCACAGCCAGCAGGTCAGCCGCCAACAGCTCGGCCTCTAACTGGCCGTTGCCCCCACCGCTGCCCTCAAGCCGGTCAGCGGCGCACCCAAGCCGGCAGGCGGCATCGGCGCTTTTCACGTCAACTGGCGGTCCCGGCCAAACGGGCCGCCGCCTCCGCCTCAATGGCTGAGGCCACCACCGGACCAAGTTCGCCGGCCAGCACCCGGTCTAGGTTGTAGGCCTTGAAACCGGTGCGGTGGTCGGCGACCCGGTTTTCCGGGAAATTGTAGGTTCTAATCCGCTCCGAGCGATCAACTGTGCGCACCTGCGAACGCCGCGATTCGGCCGCGGCGGCCGCGGCCGCCTCTGCTGCTATCTGCAACAAGCGCGAACGCAACACCCGCAGGGCCTGTTCGCGGTTTTGCAGCTGGGACTTTTCGTTTTGGCACGAAACCACCAGGCCGGTCGGCAGGTGGGTAATCCTGACGGCCGAGTCAGTCGTGTTGACAGACTGCCCGCCTGGCCCAGAAGACCGGTAGACGTCAATCTTCAGGTCGTGCGCGTCGATCTCGAGTTCGGTTGGATCGTCCGCCTCCGGCATCACCAGCACCCCCGCAGCTGAGGTGTGGACCCGGCCTTGCGACTCAGTCACCGGGACTCGCTGAACTC